>DAINNF010000070.1:0-13431 GCA_036736005.1 Acidobacteriota bacterium | reverse complement strand
AAAATGGTCGGAGCGAGAAGATTTGAACTTCCGACCCCACCCACCCCAAGGGTGTGCGCTACCAGGCTGCGCCACGCTCCGACCGTGCATCCTCCATTATAGAAAGGTTGCCGGAAAACGCAACGCTTTTATGGCTGCTTCATGTACGTTCTATCAAGCAATCAAAAGAGATAATTGGTAACGGTCACATCCGCTGCTTCCCGATCCGCCAGCGTGATCATGTCCAATGATTGTTCCTGTTCGTCATGCATCAGACCGACCCGGGCCTGAACAAAGCGGAACACGCGAAGATTGCGTCGCATCACCTCGACCAGGATGCCGGGAGCAATCCGGTTCTCCTTCTGCCAGACCGGATCGGAAAGCCGATATCCGCTCAGCTCATCCATCATGTATATCGCAAGCCGAAACCACGCATCGTCCAGTTCGAATACGCCATAGAGTTCCGCAACTTCATACAACCGCTCTGTCGCAATCATCTGCCTGATCAGTTGACGGTCCTGATCAGAAAGCATTTCTGGAAGGGATTTACCGGTATGCAGACCATACCAGGCGTTGACTTCGGACAATGTAACGGCACGCTCTCCGATAACCAGTGCAATCCGATCTACCGGCTCGCGACCAAAGGAAGAAACGGTCAGGAACAGAATCAGTGCGAGGCTAAACCTCCATGAGGTCATGTTCTTTTTTCTGGGCCAGTTCGCTGATCTGCTCCACATGATCATCCGTCAGTTTCTGGATGTCGTCTTCGGCCTTGTGTTCCTGGTCCTCCGTAATCTCCTTTTCCTTCAGAAGATCTTTCACCTTTTCACGCGCATCCCGGCGGATATTGCGAACAGCGACTTTGCATTCCTCTTCATACTCGTGAATCTTCTTGACCAGGGATTTGCGTCGTTCCTCGGTCAACGGCGGAATAGGGACACGAATCAACTTTCCGTCATTGCTGGGATTCAATCCCAGATCCGATGTCTGGATGGCCTTCTCCAATGCACCGATACTGGACGGATCAAACGGAGAAATGACGACCAGCGTCGCATCAGGCGCCGAAATGGTTGCCAGTTGATTGATGGGCATTTCCGTGCCGAAATAATCCACCCGAATATTGTCAAAGATCGTCACCGAGGCACGGCCTGTTCGAAGAGAGGCCAGCTCGCGCTTGAACACATCCACCGTTTTATTCATGTGGGATTCGGCATCTTTCAGGATTTCTCTGATCACAGGTTACCCCCTTACGCTTATGTGACTTTTGTTCCGACGGATTCGCCGCAGACAATTCGGACCAGGTTCCCCGCTTCCATCATGCTGAATACCATGATGGTCAACTGGTTTTCCATACTCAAGGAGATTGCGGTTGAATCCATGACCCTCAGTCCCTCTTTCAGAACCGTCATATAATCCACTTCTTTCAGGAACCGGGCATTTTTGTCCTTGACCGGATCTGCCGTATACACGCCTTCCACCTTTGTGGCTTTGAGCAATACGTCGGCATTGATTTCAATCGCGCGAAGCGATGCCGCGGTATCCGTGGTAAAGAACGGATTGCCTGTTCCGGCACCGAAAATGACCACACGTCCTTTTTCCAGGTGGCGAATCGCCCGGCGCCGGATAAAGGGCTCCGCGACCGCACGGATTTCCAGCGCTGACAGCACACGGGTCGGGACGCCCGTCTTCTCGATCGCATCCTGAAGTGACAGACAGTTGATCAGTGTCGCCAGCATCCCCATATGGTCACCGGTCACCCGGTCCATACCCTTCTCTTTTCCGGACACACCCCGGAAAATATTTCCTGCTCCGATCACGATGCCGATCTCCACACCCATCCGGTGGACCTCGACAATTTCATCGGCCAGTCTCTGGACCACCTGCTGATCGATGCCGAAACTGCTTTCGCCCAGCAGTGCTTCGCCGC
Source organism: Acidobacteriota bacterium (assembly GCA_036736005.1). Classification (GTDB taxonomy): domain Bacteria; phylum Acidobacteriota; class Holophagae; order Thermotomaculales; family Thermotomaculaceae; genus DAINNF01. The sequence continues at coordinate 11,525 of DAINNF010000070.1, read as the reverse complement.
TCAACTTCAGCAGAATACGTTTGAAAACGGGTGCTTTGTTGTTCTGTTCCATAGGCATACACTACCACGTTTCAAGGTCGGCTGGCAAGACTGGAATGAGCGTCAGAATCTCCCGAATTGCGTACAATTATTCACCGTCTTTACAGTTCTCTTACACGAAACGAACCCCTCCCTGACAGGGGAAGCGTACTGTAGTGCCATCGATACGGGTAAGTAAGACTTGCCCGAAACATCACGCAATTGGACGTGGAGGTCAAATCAATGAAGAAACTTACCTTTCTGGTCGCAATCCTGATGCTGGCAGCTCCCATCGCCGGTTTTGCCGGTGACGGACTCACATTCAAGAGTGATCTTCGTCTGCGTTATGAATCCAAAGACGCAGACGGAAAAATGAACCGTGGACGGGCCCGTTTCCGGCTGAGAATCGCGGCTGAAACCAAACTGGACGACAACTGGACTCTGGGGTTCCGTCTGGCTTCCGGATCCGATCCGGATCCCACCAGCACCAACCAGTCCATGGACGACAATTTCGCAAAGAAAGACATGTGGATTGACCGGGTTTATGCGATCTACAAAGCCGGTAACGTCAAAATCGCCGCCGGTAAAATCGCCAATCCGTTCGAAACCACGGATATTATCTGGGACAGTGATATCAACCTGGAAGGTGTTGCCGAAACATTCAGTTTTGAGAACGGTCATATTACGCTGGGTCAGATGGTGCTGTCCGAAAACAGCTCCGCCGCTGATGCCTACCTGCTGGCCGCCCAGGGCGGATTCACTTTCTCCCGCGTGTCCGTCAACCTCGGTTACTATTCCTACAGCAATTATGTGGAAAACAGCCCGTATGCCGGTGGCAATCTGTTTGAAAACGGCACCGCGTATACCCTGATGGACCTGCTGGTTAACGTGGAAATCACCGACCAGTTCAGCGTCTGGGCACACTATGTGACCAACTCCGACGCCGAAGATACCCTGACCACCGGAGACAAGGAAGACACCGCTACCGGACTGGGCTTCACCTACAAGATGGATGACTGGAAACTCAGCGTGAAGTATGCGGACATTGAGCCCAACGCTGTCGTCGGCGCATTCTCCGATTCCGACTTCGGTCAGGCCAACCGGAAGGGCTACAAGGTCTCCCTTTCCAAGAAACTGCGCAAGAACGTGAGCATGGGTATGGCTTATTTTGACACCGAAGCATCCACCGACGGCTCCCACGCCTTCAAAATGGTTCAGCTCGATCTCAAGTTCAAGTTCTGATCAGGCACAATACCCATGTAACAGAAAGGACCGGGATATCCCGGTCCTTTTCTATTCTATCTTTTTGATCAGAAAGCGTACTATCCGTGTTTCTCTCTGACGTCCGGCACGGGCAGGACGATGGGGAGTATGACCGGAAAAGTATTCATCCGCTTGCGGAAATAGCTACGCAAAGCGGACCGGATCTTCGGTCGCGTATGTTCCCAGTCCGATCGGAGTTTGGGATCCAGGGTATCGAACCGGTCCTGTACAATGGTCCGGATCCGTTCCATTTCCTCCTCGTTCTCGGAAAGCAGGGCGAAACCGCGGGTGATGACTTCCACATCACCGATCTGTCTGCCGGTCTGTTCATCCACCTGGAGTGTCACGATCACCAGCCCATCTTCCGCCAGTCTGCGACGATCTCTCAATGCGATGTCTTCCAGTTCGTCGAACGCATCTCCCTCAATGAAACGTCTGCCGATTTCCAGGCTGCCCACCTTCTGCACCCGTCCGTCTTTCAGTTCCATCAGGTCTCCGTTCTCCATGATCTGGATATTCTTCTGCTGGAGTCCCATTTCTTCAGCAATTCGGGCATGATGGGCCAACTGTTTGTGATCGCCGTGGATGGGAATGAATTGCCGCGGTCTCACCATGCTGAACATCAGTTTCAGTTCTTCACGGCTCGCGTGACCGGACACATGCACCTCGGACACTTCCTCATAATGGACATGGGCCTGCATCCGGTACAGGTTGTTCAAAATCCGCATCACCGGTTTTTCATTTCCGGGAATCGTTTTGGCCGAAATGATGACGGTATCGCCTTCATAGATTTCGACCCCTTTCATCTCTCCCCTGACCAGTCGGGACAGCGCCGACATCGGTTCACCCTGGGAACCGGTTGTGATCACAATCTGCCGGTGCTCCGGGATGTCCTTCAAATCCTCTTTGCTCATCATCACGTTCGGGGGGATCTCCAGATAGCCCAGTGAACGGGCGACTTCCACCGCATTCTCCAGACTTCTGCCCATCATGACCACCTTCCGGTTGCGGTTACGGGCAATCCGGATCAACTGCTGAATCCGGTGGATATGACTGGAAAAACACGCCACGATCACTTTCTGGCGACTGCGGCCGATGATCGACTCCAGCGACTCACCCACCGTCCGCTCGGACAACGTGAATCCTTCCCGGGTCACGTTGGTAGAGTCCGACATCAGCAGATCCACTCCGCGGTCTCCCCAAGCGGTGAAACCGGCAAAATCGAAGGGTTCATTGTCGATGGGGGTCTGGTCAATCTTGAAATCACCGGTGTGGAGGACGATCCCTGCCGGCGACTCGATTACCACTGCAACCGCGTCCACGATGCTGTGGGTTACCCGGAGCAGATGAATCTTCAGGCGGTCAAAAGTCAACGTCCGGCCGGCCTTGACTTCGTGAAAATGGATCCGGTGTTCACATTCGTGCTCTGAAAGCCGGCGTTTGATGAACCCGCAGGTCAGTCGTGTTCCGTAAACCTCCAGATCCCGGTTCAGTTCATGACAGAGAAAAGGCACCGCTCCGATATGGTCTTCATGTCCATGAGTGACCAGTACGGCGGTTACCAGATCCGCCAGCTTGTGCCTGTGCAGAAATTCATAATCCGGAATGATCAGATCCACGCCCGGCTGATCGCTATCCGGAAACATGACGCCCGCATCGAGAATCAGTGCCGTGTCGTCAAAACGGATGAACATGGAATTCATGCCGAATTCTCCCACACCACCGATCGGCAGAATCTGGAGTGTACCGGGGTTATAACGATATTCCATGGTTCCTCAATTCCTTGTATAACGATAGTAATTGATCAACGGAAAGCTGATCGACACGGATCCTGTCCGACAGATCCAACCGTTTTATTGCATCCGTAGCGTCCGTTCCGAAGCGTTTGATATTTTTATACAACAGTTTTCGCCGATTTTCAAAAACTGCCCGACAGTACCGGAAAAACATGGGCTCCGGTTCTACCGAAAATTCCCCTTTCCGTCTGAAATGCAGAACCGCCGAATCGACTTTGGGTGGTGGCGAAAAACTGCGTGGATTCAGACGCATCCGCTCCGTCACATCAAAAAATGGCGCAACGGCCAGATGGAGTGGACCGGCTTCAATCCGGATCCGGTCCGCCACTTCTTTCTGATACATCAGCACCATTTCCGGAATATGCCCGGCCATTTCACAGAACTGAAATGTCAACGGTGCGGAAATGTTGTACGGAAGGTTGGAGACAATTGCTGCGTCAACCAGGGATTCCAGCAGGGATGGCACGGTTTCCAATGCATCCCCTTCCAGGATTTGTGCCCTGCCACTGAACCGTTGATTCAAACCGGGCAACAGATCAGCGTCCCGTTCCACCAGGATCACCCGGTCATGACGTTGGACCAGATGCTCCGTCAGAATTCCGTCTCCCGGGCCGATCTCAATCACCGTCTCCGGAGATCCCTCCAGAAAGGAAACGATCCGCCGCCCGATATCCGGATTGACCAGAAAATGCTGGCCCAGATGCTTCTTTCTTATTCCGGAAACCATTCGGTCAGCGTATCCATCAACTGACGCACCTGTTTGGGACCTGTGAGATTGAACCGCGAATGAACAAAATAATTGCCTTTCCGCTTCTGGTAACGGACCAGCCGTACTTTCGGGTCCCCGAATTCGCCGTCCGCCTTCCGTTCCCGGAACCGGTACGCCACAGTGGACCAGGCTCCCTTGGACAGGATCACCCGCTCCTCCTCTTTTACAACCTGCTCGCCGTCTTCATAGCGATCTAACGTAATTTCTTCTAATTCCATATCCTATTCCTGATCGGACCGGATCAGCAGTCGTTCAATTTCCACTGCATTCCGATCGGTTACGGTTATCCGGCATGCCGCCAGCCAGTAGCGACCTTTTGCCGGAATCAGACGTTCGTTGAGACCGGTCCGCATCCGCCGGATCGCTTCCTTCGGCTGCACACCGATCACCGAGTCAATCGCTCCCGTCATACCCACGTCCGTCATGAACGCCGTCCCGCCCGGCAGAATCCGTTCGTCCGCCGTCTGAACATGGGTGTGGGTTCCCAGAACAGCGGTTACCCGCCCGTCAAACGCGTGGGCCAGCGCTGCCTTCTCAGCAGTCGCCTCCGCGTGAAAGTCCACCAGAACCAGGTCATGGTTACCGTTTTCCAGCAGCCGGTCCAGGGACCGGAACGGACAGTCCAGCGGCGTCATGAACGCACGTCCCATCAGACTGACCACCGTCAGATTCCGCTGGTCGGGCAGCGGAATAATCCGATAGCCCCTGCCGGGGACCTCCGGCGGATAGTTCATAGGACGGAGCACATAGGGCAGATCCTCCAACAGCGTTGCACCCTCTTTCCGGTCAAACACATGGTTGCCGGACGTGAAGACGTCAATTCCCGCCGCCGACATTTCATCAATGGTATCCCGCGTAATGCCGAATCCATGGGCCAGGTTCTCACAGTTGGCCAGAACTGCATCCGGCCGGAACCGTTCTTTCAATTCAGGCAAAAAACGGCGGACGGCCTCCCGGCCCGTCCGCCCCACAATATCACCAATAAAGAGGATCGTCGTCATATGTCCAGCCCGCACCTCTCCGTGCTATTTGGCATATTCAACTGCCCGGGTTTCCCGGATCACGGTAACCCGGATCTGTCCCGGATACTCCAACTCTTCTTCAATCTTCTTGGCAATGTCCTTGGACAGCCAGTAAACCCGGTCATCATCCACTTCTTCGCTCTTCACAATGACACGGATTTCACGACCGGCCTGGATCGCATAGCTCTTGGATACCCCGCTGAAATTGCGGGCCAGTTCTTCCAGCTTCTCCAGCCTGCGGATGTAGGTTTCCAGAATCTCCCGCCGCGCACCGGGACGGGCTGCGGACAGTGCATCCGCCGCCTGAACAATCACGGCTTCCAACGTGTGCATCTCCACATCGCCATGGTGGGATTCCACACAGTGGATTACCTCTTCCGATTCACCGAAGCGGCGCAACAGCTCGACACCGATTTCCACATGGGTTCCTTCAATTTCCTTGTCAATGGCCTTCCCGATATCGTGCAGCAGCGCACCCCGTTTTGCAATCCGCGGGTTCGCTCCCAGCTCCTGAGCCATGAAGGTCGCAATATAGGCCACTTCTTTGGAGTGCTGCAAAATATTCTGGCCGTAGCTGGTCCGGAATTTCAGTCGCCCGATCAGTTTGATCAGCTTGGCGTGTATCTCGCCGATCCCCAGTTCATAGACGGTGTTTTCGCCCTCTTCCTTGATCTGCGAATCCAGTTCCATTTTGACCTTTTCGACCACTTCTTCGATGCGTCCCGGATGGATACGACCATCCGAAATCAACCGTTCCATGGACAATCTGGCCACTTCCCGGCGGATCGGGTCAAAAGACGAGACAATCACCGCTTCCGGCGTATCGTCAATGATCAGATCAACACCGGTAGCTTTTTCCAATGCCCGGATATTCCGGCCTTCCCGTCCGATGATCCGGCCCTTCATGTCGTCATTGGGCAGATCCACCACCGATACGGTGGTTTCGGACACATAGTCTGATGCGGATTTCTGGATCGCGAGTCCGATAATTTTCTTGGCCTTCTGCAATGCACCGACCTCGGCCTCCTCTTCCATCTTCCGAACCGTCCGCGTAACGGCCTTCTTCGCCTCATCTTCAACCAGCTTCATCAATTCGTGCTTGGCAGCATCTCTGGACAGCCCCGAGATATGTTCGAGCCGTTTGACCTGCTCTTCCTTGATCTCCGTGATCTGTTTCTCGGATTGCGCCAGTTCCAATGCCTGACGCTTCAGATTCTCGTCCCGGTTATCCAGAGACTTTTCCTTCGTGTCCAGGGTGCTCATCCGCTTGTCCAGCAGGTCTTCCTTACGGACAAGCCGCTTCTCCATTTCCTGGAGTTCCCGCTTCTTCTCTCCGATTTCGCGCTCGACATCTTCCTTCAGCTTCTGCTTCAGTTCCTTGGCTTCCAGTTCCGCACGGCGCTTGATCTGCTCCGCTTCCCGTGTCGCCAGATCCAGAATCTGTTCGGCCTTCTGCTCTGAGGCCTCCATCATCTGCCGGTCTTTACGGCGCCTGTAAGTATAGAAAGCAATGAGCGAGAGATTGGCCAGGAACAGTGCCACCACTGCGACAACCAAACCTGTAACCATGATCTCCTCCGATTGTTCAAACCACGCTGAAAAAATGAGGATGTAACGGCCCCGTGAAACCGTGTGGTGAATTCTGATGAACCTGGTTTACCAGGTGGGTACATCGGCTGCCCATCGGGCGTTCCGCATCGGGTGCGGCTTCGCTCGCCCGGGCAACGTCACGTTCCCGCTTCAGATGTGTTGGCTCAACCGTTCTTCACCATCACGCATTTCACAGGACCCGCTTCTCTGTCAGAGAACTTTCAATCATTCCAATTATGTTCTCAAGCTTGGAAACGACTTGTGGACTATCCACCTTGCGGCATTCCTTCATGAGCTTGAAATAGTCATCCACCACTGTCAACGATGCCAGTACAAGGAGGCGGTAAAAGTCCACACTTCCTGTCGCCTCCGACAGTTCCTTCATTCTGGAATCCAGAAACTGGGCCATCTCCGTCACATAAGCTTCATCGTAACGGGACGAAATCTTGTATTCCTTCCCGTAAATGCGGAGGTTATAGACCGCCATCTCCGGACTCCATCAGCGCGTCAATTGAGTTAATAATCTGTCCAATACGGTCTTCAACGTCTTTCAGGTTCGAGGATGTTTTCAGAGCCTCCTCCAGCTCTTTGGTTAATATGTCGACCCGTTGTCGTAAAACGGTATTTTCTTCCTTGATTGTCTCATATTCATGCACCAACTGGCCAACCTTTTTCTCCAGCAGTTGAACCATCTTGTTCATCATCTTAATGTTGCCCCGAATTGTTCCTGGAATGTCTGAACAATCCGTTCATGCCAGTCGCTGACTTCATCGCTGTTCAACGTCCGTTCGGGCGACTGGTAAACGAAATTCAACGCAAGGCTCACCTTGCCTTCCGGGATCCCCTTCCCCTCATACCGGTCAAACAGCCGGATCTCCTGAAGTTCGGGAATCTCCAGCTCCGACAGGAACTGTTCAATATCCGCATATGAAACGGATTGGTCAATCAGGAACGCCGAATCCCGTTCCACCCGCGGGAACATACTGAACGCCTCAAAACGGATCGGCGTCTCATCCTCGAGGAGCCAGTTCATGTCCAGTTCAAGAGCCACCAGTTCCGCGTCCACTTCATAATGACTGCGGACCCGTTCGGATAATTCTCCCAGCCGGCCCACGGACAGCCCGTTCACCACAATCTCGACCGCGGCACCGTCCACGAAGGCCGGATGTTGAATCATCCGATACTGGACGGGGGTCATGACACCGGTTTCCCGTCGGAGCGACTCCACGATCCCCTTCAGAACGAACACGTCGAGATCTTCGGTATGCCCGTTCCAGAATCGTGCATGGGTGCCCTTCCGTGCCACAACAGCCATGGTCAGTGTTTCGTCCGGCTGAACCTCATCGGAAGGGACATATCTTTTTGCTGCTTCGTACAGTTTTACATTGGCATTACCCTGACGAAGATTCCGTGCCGCCACCGGCACCAGGCTTGCCAGAATCGATGTGCGCATCACCGCGATCGACTCGGACAACGGATTGGCAATGCTCACCATCTGCTCTTGTTCCGGGTGAAACATCAGGTTATCCTCCCGGGAACAAAAAGAATACGTAATGGCCTCCTGGAATCCGTTTCCGGTCAGCACCGTGTGAATCCGGTTCAACAGGGTCTCTTCAGGAGGCGTTTCCCGGCCGGCACTTTCCACGTCCGGGAGTGACGCCGGAATCTTGTCATATCCGTACAGGCGGGCCACTTCTTCAATCAGGTCGATCTCCCGGGTTACATCCAGCCGGAACGACGGCACCGACCACCAGGACCCTTCCCCGTCTGAGCTGCTCAGTTCAAATCCCAGCACGGACAGATAGTTCTTCACGGTGTCGGGATCGACATCCACACCCAGAATGCGGCGGATATTGGCGTCCGTCAATCGAACAACCGGCGACTCCCAGGGATTGGGATATACATCCACCGGGTCCGCCAGGATGGTACCGTCCGCATATTCAGCAATCAGGGCTGCCGCCCGGTCCGCTGCATGCCGGGCCATCTCGATATCCGCTCCCCGTTCAAACCGATGGGACGAGTCAGTGTGCAGTGCCAGACGCTTCGATGTTTTTCTGACCCCGACCGGGTCAAACCAGGCGGATTCAATAATCACGTCTGTTGTATCGTCCCGGATTTCGGAATTCTCCCCGCCCATGATACCGGCCAGGGCAATTCCCCGCTCCGCGTCTGCGATCAGCAGATCATCGGGAAGCAGTTTTCTCTCTTCCCCGTCCAGTGTCGTGAGCGTCTCCCCTTTGCGGGCCCGACGGACCACGATATGCCGACCCGATACAAACCGGGCATCAAAAGCATGTAATGGATGGCCCGTTTCCCAGAGAATGAAATTGGTGATATCCACCACATTGTTAATCGGTCTCACCCCGATGGCATTGAGCAATTCCTGCATCCACGCGGGTGATGGCCCGATCTTCACATCCTTCACCACACGGGCCACATAACGGCCGCACAGGTCCGGATCCGCGATTTCCACCGTCACTTCAGACGCCGTGGCATCGCCCGATTCCTTCAAATTACCCACTTCCGGAAGTGTCAGCGTTCCGTTGCCGGAGGCCGCCAGTTCCCGGGCCAGGCCCAGATAATTCATCGCATCGGGGCGGTTGGTGGTCACGTCGATATCGAAGATCACGTCCCCTTCAACCGGCCTGATTTCATCAACCGTAAGACCCTGATCGGTCAATACAGCGGCCATCCGGTCGGTATCCAACGGGGTATCAATATATTTTTTCAGCCAGTTGACACTGAAGTCCATTGTGATCCTCCCGGCTCAGCGGCCTGTCGAAAACTGGGACAGAAAACGGGTATCATTGTCAAAAAACATCCGGATATCCGAAATACCGTAGCGCAGCATGGCGATCCGCTCCACGCCCAGTCCAAAAGCAAAACCGGACAGCTTCTCCGGATCATAGCCCACGTTCTCGAACAACACCGGGTCCACCATCCCCGCGCCCAATACTTCCAGCCAGCCGCTGTTCTTGCACATCCGGCAGCCGGAACCACCGCACATGACGCAGCTGATATCCACCTCGGCACTGGGTTCGGTGAACGGAAAGAAACTGGGTCTCAACCGGATCCGGGCACGATCACCGTACAGTTTCTTCAGAAAATGATCCAGTGTTCCCTTCAGGTCCTGAAAGGTCACATTCTCTCCCACGACCAGACCCTCGATCTGGTGGAACATGGGCGAATGGGTAATGTCGGCGTCCTTCCGGTACACCCGTCCGGGCATGATAGCTTTGAACGGGGGCTTGCGGTTTTCCATGAGCCGGATCTGAACGTTGGAGGTGTGGGTACGGAGTACCACGTCATCCGAAATGTAGAAGGTGTCCTGCATATCCCGCGCAGGATGGTCCGGCGCAATGCCGAGGGCTTCGAAATTGTACCAGTCCGTTTCCACCTCGGGACCACCGGCCACTTCATATCCCATCCGCTCAAAAATGCGGATCAGATCCCGCATGACGATGGTGATGGGATGAAGTGTCCCGTGAGGTACAACAGTGCCGGGCAGCGTCAGATCCATACCTTCCCGTCCGGAAGACACGGATTTCGCATCCTGTTCCAGTTGTTTTTTTCGTTCGGACAGACCGTTTTCCACTGCTGTCTTCAGCTCGTTGATGCTCTGCCCCAGTTCCCGGCGGTCTTCCGGCGCAGCCGTTTTCAACGACTGCATCAGGTCCTTGACGAGTCCGCGTTTCCGCCCCAGATAGCGATTACGCAACTCCTCCAGCTCACTCAGGTTGTGGGCCTGTTGCAATTCGGTGGTAAAACGATCCTGATGTTCCTGAATCCGGCTTGTCAGGTCCGACATGGCCCGGCCTTCAGTTCAGGGCTTCTTTTGCCTTGCTCGCCAGCTCCGCAAATGCTTCCGGGTTGGACACCGCCAATTCGGCGAGTACTTTACGGTCCAGGTCGATGCCGGCACGCTTCAGCCCGGTCATGAACGAACTGTATTTCATATCGTGCATCCGCGCGGCAGCGTTGATACGGACGATCCAGAGCGAACGGAAATCCCGTTTCTTTCTGCGGCGATCTCGATATGAAAATGCCAGTGCCCGTTCAACGGACTCTTTGGCTGTGCGGTAGAGCTTGCTCCGTCCGCCATAATAGCCTTTGGCCAGCTTCAAAATCTTCTTGCGTCTGTCTTTCTTCTTTGTTCCTCTTCTTACACGGCTCATATCTTACTCCCTGATGTCGAAACTCACATGAACGCCTGTCAGGCGTACGGCAGCATCTGCTTCAGAACCTTCGCATCCCGAGCAGAAGCAACAAAACTCTTTCTCAATTTCCGTTTCCGCTTCTGATCCTTCTTGGTCAGGATGTGGCTCTTGTTGGCATGGTTCAGCATCAACTTGCCGCTGCCCGTCTTCTTCACTCGCTTGGCAGCACCACGATGGGTTTTTAACTTCGGCATGCTTCCTCCAAATTCCGATTCAATATCGACTATACCAATCGGTTATTTCTTATGATCCCGAGGACTTGGGCACAAAAATCTGCACCATGTGAATCCCCTCGAATACGGGGTCCTTTTCCGGAGTTCCGTATTCGGCCAGCTCTTCCTTCAGTCGCTTCAGAATCTCATACCCTTTGTCCTTGTGCGCCAGTTCGCGCCCGCGGAAACGAATGGTCACCTTGACCCTGTCTCCGCCCTTCAAGAAACGCAATACATGATTTTTCTTGAAGTTATAATCGTGCTCGTCAATCTTGGGACGAAACTTCATTTCCTTGACCTGTATCCGCTTCTGCTTCTTCTTGGCCTGTTGGGCCCGCTTCTGCTCCATGTACAGGTATTTGCCGTAATCCATGATCCGGCAAACCGGCGGGTTGCCGTTGGGAGCCACTTCCACCAGATCCAGTTCACGTTCCCGTGCGATCCGCAATGCGTCATCCGCACTCAGAATCCCCAGTTGTTCACCGTCTTCAGAAATAACCCGCAGTTCCGTACCCCGGATTTCCTCATTCACCCGGGTCCCCGATTGCTGTTTTTTGTTCATCGGCCGATTAATGGACACACCTCCCCAGCAATGTCAAAGTATCACTATAATGTAGTTCCAAAACAGCTGTCAAGCC
>DAINNF010000069.1:0-13611 GCA_036736005.1 Acidobacteriota bacterium | reverse complement strand
GGCCGTAAACTCGTCCGGCTTCGTTCGGGCCGCTTTCACCAGATTGGAAAACTGTCCGGCGATGGCCCGCAGCTCCTCTGTTTTCTTCAAAATATTCTCTACCGCGCCGGGAATGGTTTCCACCGCCTTGTCCATGTCCCGCTGAAGAACGGATTCGATATATTCAGCATTGAGACGGATCGGGGTCAACGGATTCTTGATATCATGGGAAATCTGACGCGCCATGTCGGTAATGACCTGGAGGCGGCTCACCCGGATTACATCGGTTACATCATCCACAATCACAACACGGCTGCCATTTTCCAGTTCCACGGAAGCGGTCTGATAATGGCGGTCGCCGATCACCATGTCCTGTTTGACACCGGTTTCCCGCTGCAGCACCGATCCGGAAACCGCTTCCGGCAACCGGTGGAACAGGGTATTGGCGGTGAGAACCTCCCCTGTCCGGTCCACCAGCGCCACCGCTGAAGACACGTTGTCCAGCAAAGCCATCAGGTTGAGCCGCTGATCCCGGATCGAACGGGCCATTTCCTTCATGGAATCGATCAGGACCTGAATTTCATCGTCTTCCCCATAGGATACGGCCAGGTCGTACCGGCCTCGTGCCACTTCCCGCGAAGCATCCGCCAACTCCAGTATTGGGGTAACCGTGCGTCCGGTCAGCACACCGGTAACGCCAAATGAGCCCAACAACAGAACAAACAGCAACAATGAGAGCAGCCGTGCGGCCTCCATGGTCCGTCCAGGCGTCCAGGACGCCCCGGGACGGACACACAGCACGGAAAACGGGTATCGGTCCACTTTCAACGGAATGTATAGGATACCGTCCCGGATCAGGGGGGAACCGCTTTCTTCGTCCAGTTGGTTGTACACGCGATAGTCCAACAGGACCGGAGACTGGAGATGATCGGTCGAAAACAACAGCAATCCTTCGCTGTACAATGCATACTGACCCGGCGCCAGCGACTGGAGGAATTTCAGATAGTTGTCGGACAGATCGGCCTGGTCCTTCTGGATCATCTGACTCAACATACCCGCACTGCTCAACAGGTCCTGTTCCACCATGCCCCGGACGACCGACCGGGACTGGAAGCCCACGATACCGGCAGTCAATACCAGAATACCCGTCAGGACGGAGAACTGGCTGAACACGGTGCGACTGAACAGACCGGTGCGACCGGTTCGTGTCACGCCCAGAAACGCCACCAGCAGCACCATCGAAACCAGCGCCAGCAACGCCAGATCGGACAGCATCCGGTAGGGTCCCGGAAGACGGATATGGACTTCGTTCTGATCCGGATCCGGACCCGGCTCCAGCTCCAGACTGGCATGATAGGGGTGATTATCTTTCAGAAACGGAATGTTGTATACATCGGCACTGAGACGCATCCCCATGAAGCCGTACTTGAATTCCCCCACACCGGCAACCACGGTACGTTCCCTGGGACCAATCGAAACCTGTTCCATGGAACGGTCAATGGGCAGTTCCATGATGTCCGGAAGACCCCTGGAATAGGCATCCACCACCTCGCCTACCGAATTGAAATAGACCAGTTCAAAATCGTAACCGGATTCCAGCAGTCCGGATTGGCGCACATAACTTCGAAGGTCCCGATAATTGCTGGAACCCGCCATTTCCAGATAGGATTCCAGATCCTGGAAGGCCTGTTCCTGAATGGACGCCTCGCTGAGATTCGCTGCCCCTATCATCCGGTTCATTCGAATCCACGTCGTGCCATAGATCAAGAGCAGCATCACAACAGAGGCCGCCATGACACCGGAAACCAGTATGATCGGCCGGCCGTTTTTCAGACAAAGACCGAGCAGATAGATTCCGCCCATGGCGATTGGAGCTGCCGGGCAGAATGGCGCGACCAGGACAACGGGAATCAGGATGGCCCAGTGAAATCCGGCAAGAAGCACCATCGCCGCCGATATAAACGCCATGAGAAGCGGTATCGAAAAATCCGGTTGCGCAATGGCCGCATAGAGGGTCAACCCGTTGACCTCCACACGAAACAGCAGATACAGGGCACACATCAGCAATCCGCCAAACAGGAGACTGGCAAAGGGACCGCGACGCAATTGCTGCGGGCCGGCCATGGCCAGCGATGCTGCCTGCAACACAAGAAACGCCAGCCGAATGCCGAATATGAGTTCGGCAACCAGCAGGACAAAGGCAAACAGAACGAGGGGACGCCTGCGTCCCACAAGAACCAGCAGCAGGAATGCCATGACCGCCAGGTACACCACCCGTACCGGCCGGACAGACTCCTGTTCCACCGGCATCACGTCGGGGGCCACACCGAAGAAACCGATCAGCCGGTCCTCCATGAATACATCTTCCGTCCGGCTGTATTCACCCTCATACAGGGTAGCAGCCCGGTTCCAGACCACCGGTCGCATACTGAGATTGAACAGGACCGCCGGATTGGCACAGCTCTCCAGTACCTGGAAAATCTGCTTCTTTTGCCCGGATTCAGCCGGATGCAGCAGTACATCGTTCACCGGATCCTGAATCTGCTTGAGCAGATACGCAGGATCATCACAAACGGTCCGATCCGGTCGTGCAGCCGGACCGATCTGAATTGCCATCAGCAGGGCTGCCAGACAGATCAGCAGGCCTGCCGCGTCCCGGGAAAAGAGAAATCGCACGCATCCCCCTTCAGTCTCGGTTGGATCGTGATGCAATTATAACGGAAAAAGGCTGGATGATGAAATGGCACAAAACCGGATTCGTTTATGAATCGTCACCCAGGCAGGCCTTGCGGGCGGCTTCCAGAACCCGGGTCCGGATGTCGTCCGGTACATCTTTGCGTTCCAGTTGATGAACAGCTTCCATGCTGGCCTTCAGCGACTGGATAAAACAGGAACAGCACTCACAGTCTGCCATATGCGACTCAATCTCCCGAGTCAGTTCGGCTGACAGCTCTCCGTCCAGGTATTGGGATAACCGGTCCAGCATGCTGCCGCACTTCATGATGAGACTCCTTCCAGATATTCCGCAATCTTTTCCCGGAGCATGAGACGCGCCCGATGGACACGGACTTTCGCATTGGACTCGGAAACTTCAAGGATTTCCGCGATCTGCTGATGGGGCAGTTGTTCAATCTCTTTCAGAATAAATGGGATCCGGTACTGCTCCGGCAACTCCAATAGCGCGTCCTCGATAATCTTTCCCATTTCCTTCTTCTGCAAGAGGTCATCGGGATTGAAGCGGTGATCATCCGGTTCGATGTTGAAATCTTCCTCCATCTCACTCAGGCTCACATCCCCTTTTTTCTCCTTGCGGCGTCTCATCAGGCAGGCATTGGACGCAATCCGGTACAGCCAGGTGGACAGTTTGGACTGCCCTTTGAATTTCTTGATATGGCGAAAGGTGTTGATCAGCGTTTCCTGGAGCACTTCCGAGGCTTCATCCGGATTGCCGCAGAACCGCAACCCGAAATTATAAATCGTGGAACGATATTCATCGAAAAACTGATTGAAGGCCTCTTCCGATCCCGACTGAAGCTGGCGGACCAGTTCCTGTTCACTCATGTCAGTTCCGCATACTGGTGATGGGGGCCGGAATCCGTCCGCCCCGGGCAATGAACCGGTCACAGTTCAACCGGTTGATATCCTGAACCACCGCCATACCCAGCAGTCCACCGAAATCCACCGTGTCCCCGACCTTGGAACCAGGCGGTACAATCACCCGGACAGCGGTTGTCTTCCCGTTCACGACGCCGATGGCGATTTCATCCGCAATGAGTCCGGAAATGGAGGCCGCCGAGGTATCGCCCGGAACCGCAACCATGTCCAGGCCGACTGAACACACCGCCGTCATCGCTTCCAGCTTTTCCAGGGTCAGCACGCCCAGTTTGACCGCCTCGATCATAGAGGCGTCTTCGGATACCGGAATAAATGCACCGGACATACCACCCACATAAGACGATGCCATGACACCGCCCTTTTTCACCGCATCGGTGAGCAGAGCCAGTGCTGCGGTGGTACCGGGAGCACCCGGCTGGGCAAGGCCCATTCCCTTCAGAATTTCACCGATGGAATCACCCGGCTCCGGTGTCGGCGCGAGCGAAACATCCAGTATGCCGAACTGGACACCGAGGCGACGGGCCGCTTCCCGGCCGATCAGTTCACCGGCACGGGTAATCTTGAACACCGTTTTCTTGATCACTTCGGACAAGTCACCCAGATCCATGGAGCCGGCATGCTGCACCGCCTGGTTCACCACGCCCGGCCCGCTGACACCAACGTTGATCACCACCTCCGGTTCGGACGCTCCGTGGAAGGCACCTGCCATGAAGGGATTGTCCTCTACGGCGTTGGCAAACACTACGAACTTGGCATTGGCCAGCGCACCACCGTCTTTAGTCAGTTCAGCCGCTTCCTTGATGATGATGCCCATGTCCCGTACCGCGTCCATGTTGATGCCGGCACGGGTGGAGGCCACGTTCACCGAAGAACAGATATGGGTGGTTTCGGCCAGTGCCGCCGGAATGGAACGGATAAATTCTTTTTCCACCCGGTTGGCCCCTTTCTGAACCAGGGCGGAATAACCGCCGAGAAAGTCCACGCCGATTTCATCGCAGGCCTTGTCCAGGATTCGGGCGATGGACACGAATCCGTCCCGGTCAATAGATACGCCGCCGGTCAATGAAATCGGGGTAACCGAAATCCGTTTGTTGGCCACCCGGATACCGAACTCTTCTTCAATGCCGTTCACCACCGTGACCAGGTTACCTGCGTTTCGCATGACCTTGTCGTAAATCCGGGTGCGGGTTTCCTCCACCGATGAGGAAATGCAGTCAAACAGGGAGATCCCCATGGTGGTGGTACGAATATCCAGATGCTCCATCTGGATCATTTTGATGGTTTCGAGAATTTCCTTGGAACTGAAACTACCCAGCATGTGTTATCCGTTTCATCCGGTGCGGGCGGAGCCGATCACACCTTGTGCATGGACTGGAACAACTCCTCGTGCTGCGAGAAGATGCTCACGCCCAGTTCTTCACTCTTCTTCCCCAGCCGCTCTTTCAATTCGGTGAAATTGCTTTTGGCCCCTTCCAGGTCAACAATCACAATCATGGCAAAGTTCTTGCCCAGCAGCGTCTGGGTGATGTCGGTAATGTCCACATTCTCTTCCGCCAGCACCGAGGTGATGCCCGCAACGATACCGGGACGGCTCTTGCCGAACACCGTAATGATGGCGGTATGTTTCGGCTGCACCGGACGGGGTGCCGGCTGCGCACCGGAAGCCGCTTCCAGCGGAACGGCCTGGATCAGGTCCCGGACCATTCCCTTGATTTTTTCCGGGTCCGCACTTTCACCCAGGTGTTTGAACAGAATCTCCGTAATCCGGTAAACGGTTTCTCGCTTGTCCATTATCCAATCCTATCTGTCGACATTCTCAAAAATTTCATGGGCCTTGCCGGTATCTTTTGCCAGCGGGGTAATCATGGTCCCGTTGGAAATCCGGATCTTGTATCCCCCGCGAATCGCATCCCGCACATTCTCTTCCGATACAAAATCCATCACATCACCCTTCGCCGGTGCACTTCGTGTGCGGAGTCTGCGATCCACCGCATCCGCAACCGTTCCGCCGGACACCTTCAGCGGTGCCATGCTGCCGGTATTCACCGGATTGGTCTCAAAAGCGATCCGCTTGACGTTGATCATGTGCCGGGCGGTCACGTTTTCGGATGTCACGTTGTTGCCGTAGGTGCCGCAGCCCAGCGTCATGGACGGATTCAGCCCGGTGGTGAATCCAACCGCACCATGAGTAGTGGGAGAATTCACCAGGATCCGGAAAGCCGGTTTCTTCAATGCAAACTGGCGGATCACGTCCATGTCACGGGAATGGATGCCCAGGGAATGACCCAGACCGCCGAATTTCAGCAGCTGGATACACAGCCGGCATCCGTCTTCCCAGCCGTCAGCGACGTAGTAACACAATACGGGAGATAGTTTCTCAATGGAAAGGGGATGTTGTTTGCCCACACCATCCATCTTTACCAGCAGTACCAGCGTTTCCGGTGGCACAGAAAAGCCGGCCTGCTCCGCGATATAGGCAGGGGAACGGCCCACGATTTTCGGGTTGGCGGTGAATTTTTCGGTCACCAGTACCTTTTCCAGCTTTGCCTTCTCTTCGTCATTGCACAGATGGCAACCGTTCTTCTGCAGCAGCTCCAGCACATGGTCTGCAATGGGTTTGTCGGCAATCACCGACTGTTCGGACGCGCAGACGGTTCCATTGTCAAACGACTTGCCCGCAATTACATCCTTGACCGCCTTTTCCACGTCCGCGGTCCGTTCAATGAATGCCGGCACGTTGCCGGGTCCTACGCCATAAGCGGGTTTGCCGGACGAATAGGCCGCCTTCACCAGGCCCAGACCGCCCGTAGCCAGGATGACCCCGGTTTTCCGGTGACGCATCATCTCGTTGGTCAATTCGATGGTGGGGTTTTCCAGAATCTGGACCGCGTCCACCGGCGCCTGGACCGAAGCCAGACCTTCCCGGATCACATTGACCGTTTCCAGGATGCATTTTTTCGCAGACGGGTGGGGAGAAAACAGGATGGGATTGCGTCCCTTCAGTGCAATGATGGCCTTGTACAATGTGGTGGACGTGGGATTGGTGGAGGGCACCACCGCCGCCACGATTCCCACCGGCGCGGCCACTTCCCAGATGTTGCGGTCGGGCAGCTCACGGATAATGCCCACCGTCTTTTCGTCCCTGATGGAATCCCACAGAATGGTTGTGGCCACCTCGTTCTTGGTCATCTTGTCTTGGACTTTGCCGTAGCCGGTTTCGGCCACCGCCAGTTCGGCCAGCCGCTTGCTGTTGGCCGCACCGGCCTGGACAACCGCGTGGACCATCCGGTCCACCTGTTCCTGGCTGTAGTCCTCGATCACCGTGCCCGCCTGTTCCAGGCGGTCCATCATGGCGTCCAGCATGCTCATGACGACCCGTTACGCTTTCTTCGGCGCTTTGTACCCCGGCAGGATGGTTTCCACGTCCGAATGCGGTCTCGGAATCACGTGGACGGAAATCAGTTCACCCACCCGGCGGGCTGCAGCGGCACCGGCGTCTGTGGCCGCTTTCACAGCGCCCACATCACCACGGACCATCACGGTCACAAAACCGCCGCCGATATATTCTTTTCCGATCAGCACAACGTTGGCCGCCTTCACCATCGCGTCTGCGGCCTCGATGGAACCGATCAACCCCTTGGTTTCCACCATGCCAAGTGCTTCTTTATTCATCTTTGCCCCCTTTGGTTACTCATTCGGAATTCCATGATAGCACAACCGGAAGTACCCCGTGAACGGGAAAGCAGTGGTGTGATAAAATCCCCCTATCCAATTCAAAAGCGGAGGGGGAAAGAATGGGTCTGATTGCCCGTTACCGGAAACTGGTGGAGAAGGACGGCTGGCCGTCCCGACTGTGGCTGGATATGGTGACTGTTGTTGTACTGGCCATAGCAGTCTGGCAATGGACAGCCGGGAGACTTTCGAACGGCCAATTGGGTATCCTTGTCGCTGGCCTGGTTGTACTTCACATCATTCGTATGTTTGTTATGAAGCAAACGGATGAACAACGGAAGAAAGCAGTCTCTTCGCCACGATTCATGCTGGATATTCTGACACTTACGATGATATTGGTGATTCTGTGGAACTGGTTCAAGGACGGGGCTTCCATGAACAGCAGCCTCGTACTTGTCGGCATTTTGCTTATCCTCCACATCATCAAACTGATCTGGCAGGTGTGGCGCTATCCGCGACTCACCCCCACGGAACAGGAATTTTACCGGAACAGTGTCTCACTGCTGGATTATCGACCCCGCGAAGAATCTACTCCTGAATAAAAAACGGGCGGGTTACCCCGCCCGTTCGTTCTTCATGTCAACTTTCCGTCACGCGTTGTCCGCGCAGTTGGGGTCCTGCTCCTGGTCACTGTTGGAAGGCAGGTTCAACCCGTAGTGGGATTTCCTGTCTTCCCGGATCAGCATGTAGGACAGGAAAATGGACAGAATACCCAGCCCCACCAGCATCACGATGGGAATGGTGTAATCGTAGATGGGAAAATCCTTGGCAATTTTCATTTCCTGGATTTTCGCCACGATGGCCGTTTCGTTCAGGCCCTGGGCTTCCAGTCCCGATCGAATCTCGTGAATCTGTCCCACGATTTTCGTGTTGCTCAGATCCAGCACCTTGCCGATGCCCCAGAAGAAGGCCATCAGTCCCCAGTTCTGAATGGTAAACATGGTGGCATAGGCCGTACCCAGTCGCTTACCGGGGACGATTTTGGATACCGACGGCCACATGGCGGCCGGAACCAGCGAGAAGGCAATCCCCAGCGCCAGCAGGCCCACGTACCCCAGAATGACATTGTTGAATACCGACAGGAACAGGTGGGCGCAGATCACCAGCGCCGAGCCCAGCAACATCAGCGACGCCGCTTTGCCCTTACTGTCCACGATACTGCCGAATATCGGGGTAAACAGGATAGTTCCCAGCGGCAGCAGGCTGGCCACCTTGGGACCGTTCACCATCCACAACGCCAGCAGATCACGGAGCCAGTACAACATTCCGGCAAAGAGAATGCCGATCACAATCACCGAAACCACTTTCCCCGTCTTATTGGGGATGTATTTGGGTACCAGCGTGAAGGCGAAGGCAAACAGGAAAAACGCGACAAAAATCAACGCATTGCCCAGCGCAGCGTTGCCCATCACCACAAACTGGCCTTCCGGCGGCAGGTTCAGGGTGAACCCGAACTTGTTGACCAGCAGGTCAGGCGCATACTGCATGAACGGGAATACCGCAGAGTAGAATGCCACGCACAACAGTGCGATATACAGGAACGACTTGTTGGTGAGCAACTTGACCAGATCGTCGAACTTGAACTGTTCGTCGTCACCGGATTCCGCCGCATCTCCCATCTGATTGTCCAGTTTGATATCGAAAATCAGATAGATCATGAACATCAGTAATCCGATGCCGATCAGCGTGGCCGCGAAACTCACCGCGGTTCCCACGTCATTGCCCGCGATGTCCGGCGACAACGCCGTACCAATCGTGGAACCCAGACGGCCGAAACCCACGTTGAGTGCCATGGCCAGTGCCAGTTCGTATCCCTTGAACCATTTCACCAGCGTTCGCAGTACCACCACGCAGGACACTTCCAGCCCGATACCGAAGAACATACGGCCGATAATCATGATCAAGAGGCGTGTACCCGGATCTTCCGAAATGATGCCATTCGCGCCCAGGGCGTTGAGCAGCCCGCCGAGGGCAGCAGCACCACCGAACACGATACCGGTGAGCCGGATTCCCCAGCGGTCCAGAATGATACCGCCAACAATGATCATCCCGAAAACGTTGGCGATGGTGGTCATGCTGATCAGTGTGCCGAACTGGGATGATGTAATGCCCAGCTGGCTTTCCATCAGCGGTTTCAACCCGGAATAGAAGTCCTGGAACCAGTATGTACCGAACATGATGCCGCTGATCAGCAGCATCACCAGCCACCGCATGGCGGCCGAATCTTTGATCAATCGCTTCGCTTCCGTCATCGATCCTCCCTCAAAAACGGCTGAATGCCGGACTTTGCTTCCCCACCGGCTCACACCGGGCGACCATCCGCAAGAAGACATGGTTCCGGATGTGCAGATGGCCTGTTGCGCTCTATCTTACAGTGCCGCGCCGTCCCGGGCAACTGAATTACGCTCCCGGATCCTCCGCAAAGATCGGACCGGCAGTTCTTGCACAGCATGAGCAGGGACCCTATAATGGACACAAGTATCAATATGAACCTTTTCGAGGAGGACAGGATGGCCGATCTTTCGACCACGTATATGGGTCTCAAATTGCAGAACCCCGTCATGGTTTCCAGTTCATCCCTGACCAGCGATGTGGACCGGATCCGCGCGGCGGAAGACGCCGGTGCGGGAGCCGTGGTGCTGAAATCGCTGTTCGAGGAACAGATTATCGAAGACGCGAACCGTCCGGTTCAGGACGGACCCACCACATGGTTCCCGGAAATTTCGGATTATGTCCGCGGCAATACCATGTGGGCGGGGCCCGAAGCGTACCTGCAGTTGATACGGGAAGCCAAGGCCGCTGTCAGCATGCCCATTCTGGGCTCCATCAATTGCGTATTTCCGGGCTGGTGGGCATCTTATGCAGCGGAGATGGAACGTGCCGGAGCAGACGCAATCGAACTGAACATCTCACCCATCCCGGGGGACATCGGGAAGAGCTCGGCGGAAATTGAAGAGAGCATGGTCAACATCGTCCGCGGCGTCAAAGAGAAAGTGACGGTACCGGTGGGCGTCAAACTGGGTCCCAATTATACCGCCATGCTGGAACTGGCCAGACAGTTGAGCAAAGCAGGTGCGGACGGACTGGTCCTGTTCAACCGCTTCTACAAGTTTGACATCGACCTGGACAATCTGGACCTGACCCATGGACCGAAGTTCAGTCACCCGGATGAACTGAGTGAAGGGTTGCGATGGATGACACTGTTGTCCGGTCGCGTGGAGGCGGACCTGGCCGCCACCACCGGCGTCCATGACGAAACTTCCGCGCTGAAAATGATCCTTGCCGGAGCCCACGCGGTTCAGATCTGCTCCACCCTCTATCTCAACGGCATGGAGCGGATTTCCCACATTATCAATGGCATTCGCACATGGATGGACAGGAAAGGGTTTGCTGATCTGGATGCATTCCGTGGCAGACTGAGTCAGCAGTCCAGCGATGAGCCGGAGAAATTCCAGCGACTTCAATTCATCCGGATGCTGGTAGGCATTGACTGAACAGCAGCATCAACGACAACAAGAAGAGGCCCGCAAATGCGGGCCTCTTTTCTGCTCAAAAATTCCCAATTGTCAGAACCATTTCTTCCGTTTGAAATACATCACCATACCGGCCACCACACCGATAATCACACACCAGACACCGAGGTAGCCATACTTCCACTCCAACTCGGGCATGTATCGGAAGTTCATCCCGTACAGCCCCACAATGAAGGAAAGTGGTATGAAGATGGTGGCAATAATGGTCAGCACCTTCATCACCTCGTTCATCCGGTGGGAAATGCTCGAATAGTAAAGCTCCAGAACCGTGGTCGCCATCTGCTGCGCGTTTTCCAGCGCGTCATGGCCCTGGATTACATGATCCCAGAGATCCTGCAGGTACGGATGCATGTCCGCCTTGAACACATGACCCGGTTCTCGGGACAGACGGGTCGAAATATCGCGCATCGGACGAATGATCTTCTGGAGTCCGATCAGGGTCCGTTTCAGTTCCAGGATACCCGGCACCAGTTCCGTGTCCGGCTCCCGGATGGCCACCCCTTCCATCTGTTCCAGCACATCACTGACATCGTCCATCACCAGAAGAAAATGGTCCATGACCACGTCCATCATGGCATATGCCAGGTATTCCGAACCGCTTGCACGCATCCGGGATGAAGACACAGTCAAACGTTCCCGGATCGGATCGAACACATCGGTCGGCTCCTCGTGGAACGTCAGAATCAGGCCGGGCTTGCGAACAATGCTGATGGTTTCCGACTGAAGGTCCCCCGATTCAAATCGAACCCGCCGCAGCACAAGAAACAACACGTTTTCCATCACATCCATTTTCGGACGCTGATCAGGATTCAGAATGTCTTCCATCAGGAGGGGATGAATCTCGAACTGCCGAGACAGTTCGCCCATCAGGTCGGTATCATGCAGCCCCGACACACTGATCCATCGCACCGAACCGGCAGACTGCTGTGACAATTCGCCGAGAGAAGAGATTTCCTTTGTTTCCAGAAGCTCCGGGCCGTAATCGGTAACCGTTATCCGGACCCGGTCCATTTTCCGTTCCCCCACATGCATCATCACACCGGGGGCCATACCGACTTTCCTTCGTCTGCGGCTGTCTTTACGACGGCCCATCTCCTTCTGCAGACGGGAACCGATACCCGCCATCAGATCCATGGGATTGCGGAACAGGTTGCCGCGATCACCGTTTTTCTCCTTCATACGCCACTCTCCCCGGGAAACAGCATTCGAGGCAGCATTTCCCCTGCTTTTCCTTCTATATACCGGTCAAACAGGTCCACATTGGCGGGCGGCTCCAGGTTCACGCATACCACCTTCTTTCCCATGGCCCTGGCATGCGCCGCCAGACCCGCCGCCGGATACACCACACCGGATGTACCCACCACGATAAACAACTCACATCGGTTCAGCTCCATTTCGATCCGTTCCAGATCTCCCGGAAACAGGGATTCCCCGAACCACACGATGTGGGGACGCAACATCCCCTTCACGTCACAGTCGTGGTGGGGGGGATAATTCTCGTATACCGTTTCATCACGGAACACATCGTGACAGGCCGTGCAACGGCTGAACAGGAGAGAACCATGCATTTCGACCATATTGCGGGAACCGGCACGGAGGTGAAGACCATCCACATTCTGCGTCACCAGGAAAAAGGACCCGCCACCGGATTCCAGCCACTCTTCCAGCCCGGCAATCGCATAATGGGCCGGATTGGGTTCGCAGGCCAATGCCTGTTTGCGCCGCATCAGGTAGAACTCCCATACCAGCTCCGGATCACGGCGGAACGCCACAGGCGATGCCACCTCTTCAATCCGGTAATTGCGCCATAACCCCCCTGCTCCGCGGAACGTCTGAATGCCGGATTCTGCGGAGATTCCTGCTCCGGTCATGACCACCACGTTGCGGTCCGGCCGGTCCACAATCCAATTCATGATGCCACCTTCCCTTCTCGAAAGACCCTGCGGGATCGGTTATAATCTGTTTATGCTGGAATCAATTATAGCCCCTGAGTGTCCCTACTGTAAAGCGACCGGCCCGCTGACCCACGGACTGTGTTCCGACTGCCGCGCCGAAATGATCGGCTGGGATCCGGACAGTCGCTGCCGGGTGTGCAGTTTTCCGATTGCAGGCGTCGGTACCATCTGTCAGCGATGCCTGGAAGCACATGACCGGTTTGACCGGGCATTCTTTCTGTTTCCTTACCGGGACACCTGCCGCGCCTGGATTCACTATTTGAAGTTCCGGGACCGTCCGAGCTGGTTAAACCTGTTAAACGATTTTGCTGACCACTGGGTTCCGTTTCTCAAGGGGATGGACATTGACGCCGTCACCTGGATCCCGGCTGCACCGATCACCCGCTGGCACCGGGGATACAACCTGTCCCACCGACTTGCGGAACTGGCCGGCGCTCAACTGCAGCTTCCCGTTGTCCGGACACTCCGCCCCCGCCGTCTCTGGAAACGACCGCTGTCCGCCAGCCGGGACGTGGCGGAACGAAAACGGATTATCCGCCGTTTCCTTGCACCGGTTTCAAATGCGCCCCGTCATGATCATATTCTGCTGGTGGATGACGTGTTCACCACCGGCAGTACGTTGAACCAGGCAACAACTGTCCTGAAGCGGCACAAACTGGCGGAAACCGTCACCGTGATGACCATCGCCCGCGTACTGTGAGCCGGTTGATCCCGTACCGCGGATCGGTGTAAGCTGAATCGGTCAATACAATCCATGAAGAGAGGGAGACACCATGAAACGGACAAGCACAAAACTC
>DAINNF010000068.1:0-13903 GCA_036736005.1 Acidobacteriota bacterium | reverse complement strand
AAACTTCTGTTTCCAGCACAGTGGCATCAATCCCGATATTATCATTATGGGAAAGGCACTCGGTGGTGGCGTCTACCCTGTCAGTGCCGTAGCTGCAGACAAGGACATTCTGGGTGTGTTTACACCGGGCTCTCACGGCTCTACGTTCGGGGGAAACCCCATGGCAAGTGCCATTGCCATGGCCGCCATTGATGTTCTGGAAGAAGAGAATCTGGCGGATCGTGCACAGGAAATGGGCCGGTATTTCATGGATCAGCTGAATGCCATGAATTCCGACAAGATTGAACTGGTCCGCGGAAAAGGGCTCCTGATCGCGATCGTACTCAAGGAATCGGCCGGCAAAGCACGGCGCTATACCACTGCTCTGAAAGAGCGCGGCGTCCTGTGCAAGGAAACCCATGAATGGATCATCCGGTTTGCTCCGCCTCTCGTTATTCAAAAAGATGATATTGACTTTGCTATGCGCCAGATACGGGAAGTATTTGAGGCATAACAGCAAGTCTGCTGGCATCGTTGAATATGGCCGGTTCCGTTGGAACCGGCCTTTTTCCGTTACGAGACCGGGCCTCTATCAATGCCGGAAGACCCCCGGTAACGGACACTGATGTTTCCACCTGAAAAGATCTTTCAGCGACCTCTGAATGAAATGACCTGTGATACCATTTGAAGCAGTTCAACCTGCCATCAAAGGAGCGTGTTATGAAGTCAATTCTGGTTGTATGGATTTCGGTTCTTGCCGGACTTTTTTCATTCTATGCACAGGCAGTCGAAGTGGGGCAACCTGTCCCGGAAGTTCAGCTTCAGGGAAAGGACGGGGGACGGGTGGACGGTTCTCCCTGGTCAACCACGGAAATCAGGGGCAAGGTGATCACCTGCATGGTCGTGGATCCCGACGCAAAGGATCTGAATGTCCATGTGGAACAGGCCTTGAAAGCAAAAGACTACCCCAAAGACCGCTACGGATCCATCGCCATTATCAACATGAAAGCCACCTGGAAACCCAACTGGATCATCAACAGTATCCTGAAGAAAAAACAGGAGGAGTTTCCGGATACCACTTATGTCCGGGACCTCGGCTATTATATTGTCGATGCATGGGGTCTGACCCGCAACAACAGCTATGCAGTCCTGACCTTCAATCCTGAAGGGAAGCTCATTTTTGTAAAAGACGGGGAGTTGTCTCAGTCAGACATCGACCGACTGATCGGGGCAATCGACCGGGAGCTTGCGAAGTCAGAAAGTGCCGATGCGGAACCGGATGTGGAAACGCCCGAAGCGGATGCGTCCTGAACAGGAAAATTCCGACTCCTCATTGAAATCACATCGGGGAATCGTCCTTCTCTTCCATGGACTGGCCCGGACGCGTTTGAGTATGGTGCCTCTTGCGCGTGCTCTTGGGAACCACGGTTATCAGGCCCGGACCGTACCCTACCGGTCCCGTCAATACGACTGTCAAACACTGGCTGAACAGTTTGTGGAACCTGTCATCCGAAAATCCTGTGAACATGCCGAAGGCCCCGTTCATCTGGTCACCCATTCTCTCGGTGGCATTCTGGTTCGGCTTGCCCTTGTGACAGATCCACCCCATCAGTTGGGGCGCCTTGTGATGCTCGCTCCCCCGAACCGGGGAAGTGAACTGGCTGACATCCTGCAACCCAAACGACTGTTCCGATGGTTTTTCGGACCCGCGCTGGACGAATTGGGAACCGGGCCGGACGCGATCTGGAACGTTCTGCCCGACCCTCCGATTGAAACAGGTATTCTGGCGGGCACAGGCAGAGCCCATCCCCTCTGGAAGAACATACTTCCCGGACCCAACGATGGTACGGTCCCGGTCGAACGAACGCGGATGACGGGTGCTTCGGATCATGCGGTCCTGAACGCCACCCACCCGTTTATCATGTGGAAACCATCGGTGCACAAAGCCGTCATCCACTTCCTGGAATCCGGATCTTTTCAGGTTTGAATGCGTGGTTCCATTGGACCACTATTCCAGACCGTACAGCTCACGAACCTCCGGTTTCATCAGAACCAGCAGTGTGAATACACCCAGTACGGTCCCGAACGGAATGAATGCACAGGCGATGGCCGCCATCACCAGAGACAGTGTATATCGGCGTTGGGAAGCAAGAGACCGGCCCGACACAATCAGCAGAGTACCGAACACAAATGCGCTCAGCATCCAGACCAGTGCAATAACAATCAACACCGTACCCACGATCTCAAGCGGCAGCTGGTCACCGGATTCACCCAGTTTACCGCTGACCATCAATGTACCGATGGTCAGATGGATCGTGGGGATGAGTCCAAACAGAAATGCCAGTCCGCCAACCACATAGTGAAATATGGAAAGCAGCTTCAGATGATGAAGATTCTGATTCATGATGACCTCCCTTCCGGTACGTACTGCAGGTACCCGGAAGGCAAGCCATTCATTCGACGACGGCCTCAGAAAAGACGTCGTTCGCGGCCGCCCGGCGATCCCTTTGATACGTTCTTCAATTCCTCAATCTGTACCCAGCGGTGATGGATATGACGGAATTCTTCCGGCGTGGGAATCGTTACCACATAAATAAAACGGAGATCCCGCCATCCCAGCAACAATCCCACAAGAAACTGATCCTGTTTCAGTTCAAACCAGTGAGAAACGCGATCGGCATCCTTTTCCATGTAAGCCGTGGCCGGGATATGGACGGGTTTTGGTTCAAATCGTTTCCACTTTCCCGCCTCCACGCTCTCCCGGCGGGCCCAACCCGTTACCGGGACCGGACTCTCCGGATACTCCTGTTCATTTCGTCGCCCCCAGATCGCGTCAATTTCCTCGCCACTGTTCGTTCGACACAGAATGCGGGCACGGGGATTGGGGAAATAAACCCGCGTTTCCGTCATCTCACGGAACAGGGCCAGTCCGGCACACATATCAATCCGCCTGCTTGATCTCTGACCGGAGTGAGATAGTCGCCCCGTATTGTTTATGGGCCTGAACCATCCGGTTGTAAGTCGTTTCATTCGCCAGTATTTCCAGCGGACATACGCCTTTCCGGTCTACAGTTCCGTCCAGGACCATAACGGCCGTTTCAATCGCCGTTACTGCAACTGAATTCACCAGTCCGAAAACGCCTGTCTGGGCGTCGTACGGCATATTATAATCATGCAGATGACTTCCGGTTGGACCGTCCACTTCCACCTGCATAATGAATCGATCCTCCGGAGGGAGCTCTGAGAAGTTACGCTCCAGAACAGATGCCAAAACCCGATAGGGTTTGATCTCCGAACGGCTCAGGCGAACCGGCTTCCGGCTCAGTAACCCGGCCGATCGCAGGGTAGCCATGAACTCCATGTGCCCGTAATGGCGCAGGGTACGCTCTTCCATGAATGGCACATCCGGGAACGTCGTGAGAAAAGAGCGGGCACCGTCACTGATAAAGCTCTCCAACGGCAGTCCCTGAATCTTCTCATCCACCACGTCGTCGAACGGGTCCGGTGTCTCAATGCGGCCTTCATGCCGACAACGTGCCGGCCTGAAATACTCCTCCATCAGATCCTCCACCGACCACGTCAGTGAATGGTAGAAGGGCGCCACCGGTTCCGCGGGAATCGCCCCCACCTTCATCACCACTCGGTCCGCCTTGCCAAGTGCCCGGACCGAATAGCCCGCCATGAGATGGGAAAAGCCCGGTGCACCACCGCAGTCTGGAATCACAAGGGCTTCACGTTTCCTTGCGGGCACATCCAGTGCCATGAAATCCTCTTCCAGGAACGATACGCTTACAACAGTCGTTCCGGCTTCAATCGCCGAACGGATAAGCCCATAGGAATGGAATGACGGTAGTGCGTCCAGAATCATGTCATACCGGGAAAGAAACGCGATCCGTTCCTGTTCATCCAGGTCCAGTGGATTGCCGGGCAGAATCCGAACCCGTTTGCCGAATCGACGCTCCGCCATATCCAGAACAGTCCTGTTGGTGTCCACAACGTCCACCGGACAGATATCCCGCTCACACGCCAGCTCCAGTATCCGGTATCCCTGTCTCCCAAGCCCCATCAGCAATGTCTGCATATCGTACTCCAGATCACCGTTTTCTTTGTAACTTCAGTATACACCAAGGTCTTGGACACGCTTAAACAGACCGTTTTCCCGGAGCAATCATCCCCTGAATCAATCTTCCGGCAATCGAACCGGGATCAGGATTTCGTTGCGGCGCAGGAACCAGGGCATGAACGGCGGATTATAGCGGGCCCAAACCGGCTCACCAATACCTTCGATCTCTTCATTCTCTATCCACTTCATCAGTTTTTTCAAATGTTCCCCGTACCGTTCCTCACTCCATGTACCGGAATACCGGATCACGGCCATGGTACGCGTCGGGATTTCGCGGATCACGACATCCGGATCGAGCGGTTCCGGAATTGTCTTCATCGTGTATTCCGCAGGCATCCGGAAATTCACCGTCCATGATTCACCGGCCGCCTGCTGAGAGACGGGTGCCGTCATCTCAATCTTTTCGGACCGCGAGGTCTGGGAAACGGGTGATGTCATGGAAATTTCCCGGCGCGCACGGTTGTCACCGGAAATATAGCGGAACAGCTTCCGGAAAGCACGGTTGCCCGCATCCTCCATTCCCGCCTTTACAATGACTTCCGCAACTATTTGCGGCTCATACTGACGGATTTCGTACTCCCCGTCCTGTTTCAAAACCGTGTATTTTGCTTCTTCAATCGCCATCGCATTCACCCCCGAGAACACCAGCACCATCAGTGCCGTTAATCGCACGGTATACATCTCAATTAACCCTCATTGAAACAGATTCATCCAGCGGCCGGTCAGGAACCCCACAGCGCCTACCGCCAGACTCAATGCAGCGCCCCATATCATGTCCACCACTGTCACAATCATCGGCCAGTCCTTCACCGTTGCCAGGTTCGTGAGATCATACGTGGCGTACGTAATCAGTCCGAAAAAAGCACCCCGTAACAGGACGGCCTTCCATGAATCTGCCTCCAGGCCGGGAACGGTCACAAAGAAAACCACACCGGCCACAAACAGGAGGTAAAACAACAGCGCCGCCGTCCAATTCGGGTTGGGCGCCAGCAGATAACCCAGATGCTCTTTGTAGAAACTACGCGCCACCACACCCAACCAGATCCCGTCAATCAGCAGGAAGGCGACAAAGCTGATACCGTAAAGTTTCAGATAAGCTGTCATACGGTTCTCCTTTGAAATCCCTTGCTCAGGTTATTCCCACTTTATTCCTTCCGATTGTTTACATAGTTCAGTATATATCTGCGACCAAACATGGCAATCAATACCAGTGGAACCAGAAAAAACAGTGCCGTTGGATCTGTTCGAATCAACCGAATCACCAGTCCGATGACCGCGGCTCCCGCCAGCAATATTCCGGAACCGGTTATCAATCTGGATCCGATGGCTCCACGGAATGCCAGCCCACACACAACAGCAAACGTAAACAGAAAAGCCAGGCTGGCCGCCTCAACAAGCAAGCCCAGCGTACCCACCACGGCCAGTATCGCCGCCAATGAACCCAGGATCAGCACGGCACGATCCGGAATGCCCTTCCGGTTCTTGTGATCCAGAATAGCGGGAAGCTCACCATCATCTGCAACCTTGTAGGTCAATCTGGCTGTGGCGAACAGCGTTGAGTTGATCGCGGAACCGGTAGAAAACGCCGCCCCTACCGTAACCAGAATCAGACCGACCATCCCCAGTGCCTTTTGCCCGGCAATTGCCAGCGCCACTTCTTCATGTTCAACAACCTGATCCGCTCCGATCAGCATGGCTGTTCCCAGTGCCACAATTACATAAATGACAATGACCACGACAATCGCAGACAGAACCGCAACAGGTAAGGTCCGCCGGGGATTCTCGATATCTTCATAGTCATAGGTCAGCAACTGGAATCCTTCATATGCCATGAAAACCGACGCAGCTCCGAACAACGCCCCTCCAAGCCCGGCATCCGGGACTCCCCGGGACAACATGGGCGGATTCCAATATGCCAATCCCCACCCTGCCAGTCCGACCAGTACGATCAGTTTGAACCAGACCAGAAACACTTCAACCCCTCCGGCTTCTCCGACACCTTTCAGATTCAAACCGATAAACAGTGCCATGATGGCCAGGGCCGCCACCCGCGGAAACCAGCTCCCCAATCCCACAACGTGTCCCAGATATTGTCCGAATGTGAACGCATACACAGAATTGGTCAGTACATATCCCATGATGAGAACCCAGGAGAGGCTGCCTGCCATTCCGGTTGCATTGATTTCACGTAGAAAGGTGAACGCACCGCCTCCCTCACCGTAATACTGTGCCAGCTTCACATAACTGTAACCGGCACAGTACGCGACGACTCCTGCAATGGCAAAACTGAGCCAGGCCCAGGGACCGGAAATCGCGATCACCACACCCAATGTCGAGAAGATACCGCCACCCACCATGCCGCCAACGGCCATGGACCAGGTCTGATTCAGATTCAACTTGGTCTGAGACCCCTTCTTCCGACTCATACACGCAACTCACGATAGTCCGGCAAGGGTTCCGTCAACCGTTTGACAAAATAGATGAACACACCGGTCAGCAAGAGATTCAGTGCAAGACTGAGCATGGCAATGGTCACGATGGGTCCTCCGATCCCGTAGCTGAGTGAAATGACCAGTACGCCGGCACCGACCTCCCCGCGCGGCCACATTCCCACCGCCACCGCCAGCCGTTCACGCCAATGCGCTTCCTTCCTGTAGCAGAAAGCGGGAAACATCTTGCCGAGATTGGAAATCAACGTGACCAGCAGAACATGCAGCAGGATCCATTCCCAGCTCATGGGCGGCTGAGATGCCGTGATACGACCAATGTCCTGCTCGCTGCCCGTCACAGCCGCAGCCGTCTCCGCAGATGGTGTGCCCGCGGCATGTAGCGATGGTTCCGCCAGTTCTGTCATTGCGCCCCGCTGGATCGCCTGATCGCCTCCCAGAATCAACGGCATGGAAAGACCCACGAGAATCATGAACACGGCCGCCACAACACTGGATGCCCGCTGTTCGGACGGCGTTTCCACGATGTCATGACCATGATCATTTTCCTCTCCTTTCGGGTAGGCCATGATACAGCCAAGAACAAATGCAGGTAGCAGGACTTCGATGTGGATCGGCACGGATTCATCAATGATTTTTGAACCGGCGTAAATTACTTCACTGACAGCCGTAATAGCAGCCGCATAGCCGACCACCCAGGGCCAGGTCACCGGTATCCTCACTTTATGCAGGAACACATAGCCAAGGGTCAGCATAACCGCCATGACCACAACAATCAGCCCCAACTGCCAGGCCAGCCCCACCATGAGCATTTTCAGGGGTATCATCAGTAAAACGGTGTCCAGATCGTCGAAAATTGCCAGAATTCGGGCTTTCCGGAAAAGCCATGTGGTACCCAGACCAGCCGCGGCAAGCATGGAAAACAACACGCCGGCTGATGTCGGTGCGGCAAAACGGCCCGCGAGCAGGGTTTCTTTCCAACTTGCCAGGTCCGTCCATACTGTCGGGGGCAACAGAACAAACACGAAGTATAACGTCACCAGTATCCAGGGAAAACTCGCGGCAGTAAAGGCCACCACATAATCCCACCCGTAGGAGCGCAGGTTTGATTTGTCGATATCAAACTCGAAGCCGACACGAATCATGATGAAAGACAAACCGACCATGGTCAGTATCCGGACAACATCTCCAAATACCGCATAGTCAGGTCCGATCATCCCCGGCAACACCTGCGATCCTGCCAGTCCCGCCAGCAACAACAACGAATAGACCAGAACTTTTTTCATTGAATTAACAACTCCCTTTTAAGTGCGTACCCGGTTCTCCTGCTCAGAATCTCAATCGTCAACCGGAAAGTACCGATAATGGCCGGTTATGGGATAGCGAAAAAGCATATCCTCCAGCTTCGGACCCGCGCCGATATTGTGCACAATCATCGGATGTCCCGAGCCCGGATCCATCCGGTCCGTCACAATTCCAATATGCGGGAGAGAACCGGGCAACATCCAGGTGACCAGATCGCCGGCTTTGAAATCGGCCGGATCATCTGAAACGGGGATTACCTTGCCATGCCGTTTAAAGAACACCTGCAGATTGGGAACCCGCCGGTGGTCGATATTGGCATCCGGCCCGGCCATTCCCCATATCCGCCTGGACGGATATTGATCAAAATGAGCTTTCATGTCTTCATGGACCCGCTTCTGCAAATCAATACCCAGTTTTCGGTAGGCCCGGATCACCAGATCCGTGCACACCCCGATATGATCGGGTACATCTCCACCGGGATATCCGATCCGACGATAGCGTCCATCATAGGTCACCCGATGAGTCGTCCGCTCCATTGCAGCCCGGACCAGCTTCCCTTCAACGGTCTGCGCCCCGCTTTGCGGCACACAGGTAATCAGCACCATGAGATATACCGACAGCCATCTCACAGCATCACCCGACCCAACTGAACCAGAAGGTCAATCCCGTCCCACTCCCCCCATCGTTCGGTGATACGTCCATTTTGAATCCGGACAATCTCAATGCCTTTGAAATTGATACGTTTTCCCGTTGGCTTTGAACCCAGATAGTGGCCGGCATGGGTGCCGACCGCGTTCCAGCGGACAGAAACCGTGCCGGATTCCGCTTCCACCACCATATCCGCCACCTCCGCTTTCAGGTCCGGAAAGGCCCGGTACAGGGAAATGATCCCCTCCTTGAATCCCTCGTTATCCGGTGAGCGGCCCGCCGCGTCATGGTCCACAAAGTTCGCCGCATGCAGTTCATCCACGATGGAGGGGTCCCCGCTCTGCCAGCCTACCTCAATCCACCGCCTGACAATCGCTTTCAGTTCTCCTGTCGGATCGCACGCCATGTCATGCTCCCATTCAAACTTTCACATGTTGTTTTCGAGTTGCTCTTCTATCCTACTGCAAATGCAACATCCCTGTCCATCCGGGAAAGCGGACTTTATCGCGGTGAAACCAGCGATAAAACCGCAAAAACATCCGTCACATAAATCATCCAGTGAACGTCCCGGGACTTTCCCAGGCAAACCTTGATCAACGTGTAGGTGAGAAATCCCCAGATGACGCCTTCCGTAATGCTGAATGTCAGCGGGATCAGGGCAAAGGACATGAACGCCGGCACCGCTTCTTCAAAGTCTTTCCAGTTGATGTCCATGAGTGGTTCGGTCATATAAATTCCCACCAGTACCAGCACGGGAGCGGTGGCAACGGCGGGTACCAGCGACAAAAGGGGCGACAGGAGCATGAAAGGGAGAAACAACAGACCGGTGACCACTGCTGTGAGTCCCGTCCGACCCCCTTCCTTGATGCCCGCCGCTGATTCCACATACACCGTACCGGATGAGGAACCGAACAGCCCCGAAATGGTTGTGGAAAAACCATCCATCAGCAACGCCTGGCCGATGTTGATGGGCTCACCTTTGTCGTCAACAAGGCCCGCCACCTCTGCAACGCCCACAAATGTACCGATGGAATCAAACATATCCACGAAAAATAGCGCGAAAATGGGCAGGATCATGCCGATTTTCAAGGCACCGACAATATCCAGTTTGAAGAAAACCGACAGATCCGGCATCGCGAACACCCTCTCCGGTGTGTTCACCAGCGGTTCCGGAATCCAGCCCATGGCAACGCCCACAGCGGACACGGCCAACGCCAGTCCCGATATCAACAGAATGCTGATGGTAAAGGCTCCCCTGACCTTACGGATCACCAGCGTGGCTGCCAGGATCAGTCCAATCACGAATAACGCGACAATCACGGTCATCTGTCCGGGTCCGACAATCGTGGCCGGATTGGACACAATGAAATTGATGCTTTTGAACCCGATGAAGGAAAGAAACACGCCGATTCCCGCCGCAAGGCCGCGACGAAGTGAATGGGGAATGGCCCGGACGATTTCGGTCCGGATACCGGTGACGGACAGCAACATGAAAATCAGGCCGGAAATAAACACCGCACCCAGCGCCGTCTCCCAGGGAATTTTCATACCCACCACCAGCGTGTAAGTGAAAAATGCGTTGATCCCCATCCCCGGGGCCACCCCGTAGGGCAGATTGGCGTGCAGGCCCATGGCCATCGAACTGAAGGCGCATACCAGCACAGTGGCGAACAGCACTCCCGGAAACGGCATTCCGGCATCCACCAGGATGGTAGGATTCACCACCACGATATAGGCCATGGCCAGAAAGGTGGTTACTCCCGCAATCACCTCGGTACGAACCGTCGTTCCGTGCTCTTCCAGCCTGAACAACTTCTGTATCATGGACATCTTTCGCGTCTCCTTTGTGACACATCCGTTTTTCAATAAAGTCGGTGCACCCATGATACAGCACAATCTGTTCGTCAACAAAGAGAGAGAACCGGGCAGCCGTCAGAAATGAAACAACAACTATTGTTCGACCAGCTCCACCCGCCTGTTCCTGGCCTTTCCATTATCCGTCCGGTTGCTTGAAACGGGACAGGCGTAGCCCACGCCAACCGATTTCAACTGACCGCCATTGATCCCGTAATCGGCGCACAGTTTCATCATTACCGCCTGCGCCCGATCCGTCGAAAGCTGCATGTTGAAATCAAAACCACCCACATTGTCGGTATGTCCCACGATCAGAAACTTCCTGTCGGGATGGGCTTTTACATATGCGGCTATGTTTTTCAATGCCGCATCGGATTCCGGCTTCAGTGTGGCCTTGCCGAAGTCAAAATAGATACCGGCCAGGGGGATATGACCGGCACTGGATAATCCCTGGTCGATCTGCTGTGCGGTCACAAGACCGGATTCCATCGCCTTTACTTCGACGGCATCGAATGTAACCAGCGGCCA
This sequence comes from Acidobacteriota bacterium, assembly GCA_036736005.1. Classification (GTDB taxonomy): domain Bacteria; phylum Acidobacteriota; class Holophagae; order Thermotomaculales; family Thermotomaculaceae; genus DAINNF01. Next base: position 3,019 of record DAINNF010000068.1, on the reverse strand, counting down.
GCCATGGTTGGTTATATACACAACGATGAAAATGTCATTCCCGTCCTTCCGGCCCATTGCTTCCACATAACGCCACTTTCCATCATGGTCCGGCTTCACCGAACCACCGGGTAACTGGTTCAACCCATTGAATTCTGCGAAATACAACTCTTCATTGAGATTTGAAGGTCCATTCTGTTCATTCAACCGCAACGAAATATTGAAACCGGCTTTTTCCAACGCCTGAACATAACTTTCTCCAATTTCTGTAACCGTATGATTCCGGTCCACGGAATATTGAATCCGCGTAATTTCTCCGGAAATTTCCTTCGGAACCAGTTTTTCATTTTTCAATTCAAGCAAGTAATACTTATCAAAGTTCTTATGCTGATACCATTGAATGACGGACCCCTGGAATCTGGATACCAGCGGATAGTCCTTCCCGCCATCAATATCCGTTGCCCGTTGCGCAAAGACGTTGCCTGCCAGACTCATCGTTATCATAACCAGCACGAGCATTGTCTTTCTCACGTTGCACCTCCTTCAAGGTTGCTGCTTTGTTACGTACATAACACGACAATTCTTTCATCACTCCTGAATATTATACGCCTGTGTCCTCCGTTTCAGAATGCCGGAAGCAATACGATTCAAAGAAGAACGTCCGGCACACAAAAATGGGACCTCACCTGCTGCGTGGCAAGACCCCCATCTTTGAAGAGAATTGAACTCTGAAAGCGGACTTCTATTTGTGTAGTGTGGCGCTCTTCAGCGCCTCCTTCCATACGGGTTCACTCGGGAATGTCTCGCGGACCCACACGGCCCACTTCTTTCCGTCGATTTCCACCGCCCCTCTTTCTTTTCTCGTCTGTAGAAATGCCTTGATCGCCGTCAACTCCGTACCGGGTAGAAAGATGGAATATGCATCACCCCGTTTCACTGTGTATGGAGAATCCAGGCCGGGCCACCTGTCCGGCCACTGAATAGAGTCGTCCGGAGCATTCTCATAACCCCATAACATGACTTCCACGTGAGCCGGTTGCCACGGTACCGCATCTTGAAAGGTCAGTGATTTCAGGTAATCGTTCACCGACCTGATTTCGTCCGGAATTGTCGGGGTTTCCCGATTGTTCTCACCCGCCACCCTAGATTCCTGCACCTCTTTCGAACCCACAAGCCCGTAGACACCGGTGACAAACTCCCTCTCCTCGAGCGAGAGATATATTTTACTCTCGGGCAGATCCATGATGTTCTGCGTCAGCACATAGTATGGGTCAATATCCTTGTAGTCCCCGAATGACTGCAGTTTTTCGCGAATGTCCGCCAGTTGATCGTTATTCAGGTTCTTCGTCAGGAAAACATACGCACCATTCTTGTCATACTTGCGGTAGATCAGCTGACCATTCTCATAAACCACGACCCTTGGGGTGTCCGCCCCGGCCACCGGCGCCCACGGGTTCGTTTCAATCAGCACAGCCACTGGTTCCGGACCTTCATACGGATTGAATTCCACCGCACCTGCCGTCATACCAATCAGCATCAGCACAAGGACAACCAATTTTGTTTTCATAATACTCCCTGGTTCATTGTTCGTGGTTCACGGGGACCAAGCCCGGATTCCGTTTTTCTTTTCCAACATCAGCGACATGCGAAGAGAAACTCCATACCCACATCCATTACGAAACATAATATCACGCCCGCTCCATCTTTTCGGTATTAAGCACGAATCTTCATCCATTTACTGAAGACCCGGAGTCTCACTCCCTTCGGGTTGCTTTAAACCGAGACACCGTTTCACCAGTGAACCCAGCATGAATATGACTCCAAACGCAACCAATCCCGTCCCCAGCTCGGCCATCAGGATTTTTCCATTGGCATGTCCCAGAATTATCCAGATCACGCCGGTGGTGATCCAGGCGGATCCCGGGATCCAGAGGCGCCCCCCCTTTTTCCAAGCCACCCGCAACCAGATCAGGCCTACCAGAACAAAGCCGCAGACAATCAGGATCTTCCGCCACACATGTCGGGAATCCTCCGGAACAAAGCGCTGCCGTTTCATCTCCGGCGTCAGGGTAATTTCGGTACCAATCGTCCCATTTCGAATGGCCGCCACCGCGAAGTTGAGCGCATCCGCCGCGGGCACCCAGTAGTCGGGCTCCAGTCCCACTTCTTCCCGGAACTTCAGGTCCGGAAACAGACCGAAATTCACCGGCATCCAGATATCCAGTCCCGAATTCGGCAGCCGGTGAAGGCTGATGTTGCCGAACGTCAGTGCACCACGCGTGTTCTCACCCACGACCACCACATGTTCCAGCCGGGAGACCCGCATTACGAACCCCTCTCCGGCCGATCCCACAAGCCGGTTGGTGATGACCACGATGGTAGTCCGGTTCGGAATCACGCTGGAATCCGGAAAAAGAGGCGGCGTCCAGCCGGCGATCTGGTCCCCGCTTCGAAATCCGGCAATGAGCTTGCGATAGCGTTCCACTTCCTTTTTCAGAAACACACTGTCCGGTGTAACCCGTGCCCAGTACCGCATGGCGTTGGCCCGGCCGGCGACAGCGGTTCGGCTTCTCAACTCACTGAAGATGAAAGGCCATTCCGCTCGCACACCGGACATGCCCTTGATCCACGCAATCGGCCAGCGTTCATTCCCGCCGCGATTGCCCCGCACATCCACAATCACCGCCGGGCTGTCTTTCAATGACCTGGCCGTTCCCACAAATTCTTCCAGTTGTTTCCAGTAATGATCACTGAACGAACGGACCCGTAGGACAGGAATGCCACCGATTGTGTCCCGGTCAAACGGTTTGCGGGAAAAATGATCGAAACTCGAGCGCTGCAGCACGGCCGTCAATTGAGACGGCCCATCATCACCAGTCAGATTCAACGTAAACGGACCCGGATTCACCTTTGCCAGGCACCCGATACGGTACACCGCCTCTCCGGATTCATTCAGCGACGGATAGAGAAAGTGCTCCGGATTCTCCCCGTTGATCGCGGTCAATTGTAAGCGGGTACCGTGCAGCCGGATATGGTAACC
>DAINNF010000067.1:0-14325 GCA_036736005.1 Acidobacteriota bacterium | reverse complement strand
AGAAACGCGGAATCGGTGAGTTGGTATACCAGCCAGGGAATGGCGAGGCGCTGAATCCAGGTGCCGATCAGAGACAAACTCTGTCCACTGAAAAAAAGCCGGTAGTTCCGATATTTCAGGGACCGGAAAACCGTTTTTATTGCGGACGGTTCAGTCGTTGGATTCTGGCTGGTTTCGCTTGTCATGCAACGCTTTCGCACTTCCTTGTTAATGCCTGATTCCAAATACCCGGTTTTTCACTCGTACATACATATTCCAGCAGATTGTATCACTTTCCCGCTATAGCAAGACAAGCCACTATCATCCAGGCACGCAAGAATCAGGCAACTGACTATCCGTTTCAGCGCTATGCGAACCGACTGCGGTGAGATTTTCCACGAGGTCAAGGCGTCGAAAACCGAAAAAGCGGAGTGTACACGAACGTACTCGAGCATTTTGAGGTTTTCGGAAACGCAGAGATCGTGGAAAAGATCCCGCAGCCCTTACGGATTGGGATTTTTGGGCGGAACAAATGACATGGCTCGTTCGGCCATGGCGGTAATGGACAACGACGGATTCACGCCCAGGTTCGCCGGTATCACACTGCCGTCCACCACCAGGATACCCTCTTCCCCGAACAACCGGTGCTGCGAATCTACCACACCGGACGTTTCGTCTTCGCCCATGGGACAGCCGCCCAGGATGTGAGCCGTCAGGGGTGTGCCGAAGAAAACCTCGTAGATGTTGCTCATGGCCACACCGTTTACCAGCTTTGCCATGGCCCGGGCAAAGGCATTGGCCTGGGGGATGTAGACCGGTACCCGTTCCACACCCGGTTCCAGTTTCGATTTGAGCTTGGTTCCGCCGAAGAGCTTCCACTTACCCACGAACCGGATCCGGTTGTCCCGGCTCTGCATGACCAGGAGGATGCAGCTCTGTTTCGCCCATCTGCCGGGCCACAGGGCACGGAAGGCCAGCACCGGATGGCGCAGCACGTTCTTCAGAAAGAGCAGGATCCGGCTCTTGCCGCTCTCGGCATCGGTAAGTACCGAGGTCATACCGGCCATGATGTTGGCCCCTTCCGGATAGCGGACCACTTCCACGTGGGTTTCTTCGTCAATGTAGACACCGGAGGTGATGGCTACGCCTTCGGCCAGGTTGACGTCCTTGTCGAACCGCCGCACCCCCAGCAGGGATTCGCTGTTGGTCCGTACGTTCCATCCCAACCGATCGGACGTGCGGATCCGGCCCTTGCGCCGCCAGTCGAACAGCAGTCGCAGCGTCCCCAACACACCGGCGGACAGCACGATGTTGTTCGCCCGGTACCGGTATCGTTTCCACCCGAAAGGGCCGGGGACTTTCGCGGTGATTTCGTACCCGCCTTCCGGCAGTTTCCGGATATCGGTCACCTGGCGGTCGGCCTGGATTTCGGCGCCGTGCTGCATGGCCAGGTAGAGATAGTTTTTCAGCAGGACGTTCTTGGCACCCACCCGGCAGCCGATCATGCACCCGCCGCACAGGGTGCAGCCGGTACGATCGGGGCCCCGGCCGTCGAAGTAGGGGTCGGGGACTGTTTCATCCGGTTCCCCCAGGAACACGCCGACGGGCACCCGGTAGAAGGTCTCCTGCACCCCGATTTTTCGTGCTGTTTCCAGCAGCATGTTGTCCATGCCGGTCGTCTGGTCATGTTCAGTGCGCCCCAGCATCCGGGAGGCTTCGGCAAAATGGGGTGCCAGTTCGGCCTTCCAGTCAGTGCCCCCGGGCAGGTCGCCGGACGCGTAGAAACGGTCCGGCGGTTCCAGCAGGGTATTGGCATACACCAGGGACCCGCCCCCCACGCCGGCCCCGCTCAAAATGGCGGTGTGGCGGTAGAAGTCCACCCGCTGAATGCCCCGGCAGAAGAGGTTTGGCCCCCAGAAGAAGCGGAAGGGGTTGTTGTTGGTTTCCGGATGGTCGGTATCATCACGCCAGGGCCCGGATTCCAGCACCAGTACCCGGTAACCTTTTTCGGACAACCGCAATGCGGACACACTGCCCCCGAACCCGGATCCAATGACCAGGTAGTCCCAGGATGTGTCTTGTGTTTTGGCCTGAGGAAAAGCCGTCATCCGGTGGTAATGTCGCCCTGGATGTAACTCTTCAGGTGACCGACTTCGATGGTCCGATCTTCCAGTACCAGGGCCATGATGTCACCGGCCGTGACGATACCCACCAGTTGCTTGCCCTTGGTAACCGGGATGTGCCGGTGCCGGGCATTGCTCATGATACGGCTGACTTCTTCAATGGTGTCCTCTTCGGAACAGGTGATCAGGCCCTTGGACATGAAGTCGTCCACGACAACCTTGTCGGGGTCCATGCCGTCGGCCACGACCTTGTTGACCACGTCCCGTTCGGTGAAGATGCCCTTCAGGTGGTCGTTGTCCACCACCAGGACGGAACCGATCTTTTTTTCGGCCATGGTCTGGACAGCTTCCCGGACACTCGTTCCGACCGGAACAGTGGCCACGTCTGCAGTCTTCCGTAACAGTACGTCTCGAATGGTCTTCATCGCACGCTCCTTCCAATCAATGGGGTTATGGAACCATTATACCGTGATCCTGCAGGAACCGGTCCATGTCTTCCGGGATCGGTGCCGTAAAGGTGGTCCGCTCCCCGGTTTTCGGGTGGGTGATGGTCATCCGGTGGCAGTGAAGCAGGGTCCGGAGATTGCGCATGGGTTCCACCGGATTGTAAAAGGCGTCTCCCACTACGGGATGGCCGGCTGCGACCAGGTGCACCCGTACCTGGTGGGTGCGGCCGGTGGCCGGATGGGCCTTGATATAGGAAAACTGGTCGGTCGCCGTGATTGGGACAATCTCGGTGCGGGCAACTTTGCTGTCGGGCATGTTCACACCGTATCGGGCGGGGATCATCTCCGGTACCCGGCCGATGGGTGCGTCCAGCACCAGGGGATCCGCCAGGCGGCCATGGGCGATGGCCCGGTATTCCTTGTCCACACCGCGGCCGGCAAACTGGTCGGCAAGGGATTTGTTGAACTGCCGGTCCCGACACATGATGACCAACCCGGACGTTTCCCTGTCCAGGCGGTGGTGGAGGCTGACGTATCCATCCACATATGTTTTCGCGAAGGCAAACAGGTGCCCCACATCAAAGCAACGGGTCCCCTGGGTGGTCATTCCGGCCGGCTTGTTCCAGACAATAAGTGCATCATCCTCGTGGAGGACCCAGGCCGGATCGAAGGTGAAATCCGGCGGTTCTTCCCCGTAACAGATACGGACCGTCATCCCCGGCCTCAATTTCCGTTCCGGGTCCTGTTCCCGGCGACCGTCTATCAGAACGCCACCCAGTTTCAGCGCCCGGGCAAATTCCACATCCGTGATCCCCATGGACCGGGCCAACCGGTCAAGCGGGACGGGTTTTCGTACGGTATCCGATTTCACCGGCATACCAGACACCTCCTGCAAGGGCTGCTGCAAACAGGGCCCAATGTTGATCGACCAGCAACCAGACCCCGAGAAACACGGCGGGTGGAATCAAGGCCAGTGGCAGGGAACCTCTATTGGAGAGCAATACACTGAGTGTGGGGAAAAAGAGTGCAACCAGAAATACCGTGTATCCGGCTGCCATAATCTGGACAATCCCGGTGCCCGACAACGCGAAAGCCAATGAAAACAGGAGCAGGCCCAGCCCGATGACACGGGGACCCCAGAATCCGCTGGATATCTGAAGCACATCCCTCTGAATCACTGCGGACGAACTGATGAATATACTGTCCACAGAAGACAAAATGGCGGATGCCACGCCGAGAAACAGCAGCAGATTGAATCCGTCCAGTCGGACACCGGCCCCGTGCACCAGCAGAATCAGAATCGTGAACAGCCCCTTCAGAATCCCCGCAATCCAGGCACCCCGCCGGGCCGTCTGTTCCGATGCGGCACTCAATACCTTGGCATAAACATCCGGTCCCACCAGATGAGACCCAAGCATGAGCAACACCAGGAATAGAATGGTCCCGTCCATCCCCTCGGCAAATCCCGGGAAAACCGGCACACGGTGAAAAAGCGTCAACGTAAATCCGCCCACCAGCACCGCAAACTGGATCAGGTCGGTCCGTGAAACGCTCCACTGACCGCCGGCGAAACTGTACAGCCACGTCAACACCGCCACCAGGACGAGCATGGTATCGGACAATCCTGCAACCAGCTGCAGGGTTCGGAAGGACAGGGCCAACCACGCCAACTGGGCCAGTACAATGGCCAGTGCCAGGAAACGAACCAGATTTACCGGATAATGCCGTCGCAGAATGGCGGGCAGGGTCATCACTTCAAGCCGTCGCACCCGGTGAGCCAGGAATATTCCCAGTATTACCAGACCGGTAGCACCGGCAAGATCGGGCAATGCTCCCAGAACCCCATAGCGGTCAATCAACGTCCAGGTCACCACGACAGCAGATCCCCCGATGGTGGTAGCCGCCAGCGAAACGGATACCGTCAGTGTATCCAGCCGGCGATCCGACACGTAAAACCCCGCCTCGGTTCCGGAACGGCGTACGAACAGCACAGAAACGATCAGCATTACAATCAGGTAGAGAATCAGTACCGTGCTCATGGGCAGCTCCGATCCCGGCGGCGTGTCCGACGGCATGTCCCGTCCAAATCATCCGTCCTTCAGAAAACGGTTTTACACCTTCAGATCGACCGGGTCTCCCTCCAGAAGCTCTGCATAGGAATCCAGGATAGGGTCAATTTCCTTCAGCAGAAATTCCCGGACTTGACCGGGTGCGCGACCCACGAAATCCATCGGATCGGCAATCCGTTCAATTTCCTCCCGCTTCAATGGCATCCGGTTGTCCTCCGCCAGCAGTTGGATCAGCGGGTTCTCGGTGGCACCCGCCTTCATCCTGTCCGCCGCCGTGTGGGAATGACCCCGGATCACTTCATGCAATTTCTGGCGGTCTCCACCGCGTTTGACCGCTTCCATCAGGATATTCTCGGTAGCCATAAAGGGAAGCTCTTTCGCCACATGGGAAGCAATCACCTGTTCATTGACCACGAGACCATCCGTTACGTTTGCATGGATCAACAGGACAGCATCCGCAGACAGGAAGGCCTGGGGGATGACCATTCGCCGGTTGGCTGAATCATCCAGCGTCCGTTCAAACCACTGGGTGGCGGCCGTAAATGCCGTATTGTCCGCAAGGGAAATCAGGAAACGACTCAACGCCGTCATCCGCTCGGCCCGCATCGGGTTCCGCTTGTATGCCATGGCGCTGGAGCCAACCTGCTGCTTACCGAACGGCTCTTCAATCTCCCGGTCATGCATGAGCAGGCGGAGATCGTTGCCGAACTTGGAACAGGTGATACCGATCTGTTTCAGTACGTGCAGAACATCATCGTCAATTTTGCGGGAATAGGTCTGTCCGCAAACCGAAACGGAACGGGAAAATCCCATGCGCTCGGTTACCAGTTCGTCCAGCAGTTTTACCCGCTCTTCATCTCCGTCAAACAGCGTCAGGAAACTGGCCTGGGTACCGGTCGTGCCTTTTACCCCCCTGGCAGGGAGGCGGGAATCCAGCAGGGCCACCAGTTTGAAGTCCATCAGCAGATCCTGGATCCACAGGGATGCCCGTTTGCCTACCGTGGTCAACTGCGCCGGCTGATAATGGGTATAGCCCAAAGTGGGCATTTCCCGGTATTCGCATGCGAAATCACGCAGATTTTTCATGACCCGCAACAGCCGCTGTTTGACCAGCCGCAATCCCTTCTTCATCTGAATCAGATCGGTATTGTCGCCAACAAATGCCGAAGTTGCTCCCAGGTGAATGACAGACATGGCTTCCGGTGCTGCCTTTCCGAATGCATGGATATGGGCCATGACATCGTGACGCAGTTCCCGTTCTTTTTCAGCCGCATAGTCAAAGTCGATGTCGTCCAGGTGGTTGCGCATGGCATCCAGTTGTTCATCGGTGATCGGCAGTCCCAGTTCCTGCTCCACTTCCGCAAGCAGCAACCACAACTTACGCCAGGTCCTGAATTTGAAGGTGTCCGAAAAAATATGCGACATCTCTTTGGATGCATAACGGGTAATCAACGGGTTCCGGTAGACGTCACGATTCATGAGGGTCCTCCACGTTCAGGGGAAGATCGCGGAACAGGAGCGGCGGACTTTCAATCCGCCCGAACACGTCTTCCCCGAATTTTCGACAGAAAAAGCCGCCTTCCGTCACCGGTTCCAGGCTCAACGCCCCGGCATAACACTGGTTCATCTCTTCAAGGGACACCTGGAAGGAGAACGGATGGACCGATTGTACCAGATGGTCGCGCTTCGCAAAAGCCTCCCGAACATTCACCGTAATCCTCCCGGAAACCTCGTCGAATGAACCATTTTCAACTGATCTGAGAAGCAGCCAGTTTTCCGGTAGTGAAACGACTCCGGCCCTGATCAGACCCCGCACAAGTCTTGGGGATGTTGAACTGTAGTATTGGGGAACAACCCTGGTCAGTTCAACGCCGCGCGGCAGTTTCCGTCCCGATTCGGCAGGGTGGCTCAGCCATTCGTGCAGCAGCTTCTCGCCGTATCGTCCGGTCACCAGGTTCCAGTTACCGGAACGGATTCGAATGGTCGCTGCCTTGATTGTGCCCCGTCGTTTCAGAAATCGGAGGCATGCTTCCAGGGGCTCGTCCCCACGTATCAACCGGTATGTAACAGGCGGGTCCAGCCGGCGCACCCGCACCACGGGACGGTTATCCAGTCGTACCAGCTCAACCTTGGCTGCCAGATCGTATCGGCGGAGATACGCCACCACACGGACGAACAGATTCAGCCCGCTCTTTTCCGGGTCCGGCGAAACGACGGGCCCGTAAACCAGCGGATTGCCTTCGTTGCGACGCCCGCTCTCCAGTTCAATCATGGAAGCAGGCGATTCCGGATGATGGCGAACCACCAGTGTCATGATCAGGTTCTCCGGATCATAGCGGGATACAGCTGTGCTTCTTGGGCGGCAACGATTCCCGCTTGTTGGTCAACGACTCCAGTACCGAAATCAGTTTGCTCCGGGTAGTGGACGGTCGGATAATTTCATCCACAAACCCCAGTTCCGCCGCCTTGTACGGATTGGCGAACAGCGCCTTGTACTCGTTCACCAGTTTCTCCCGCAGCGCAACCGGGTCCTCCGCTTCAGCCAGATCCTTCCGGTAGATGATATTGACCGCCCCTTCAGGACCCATGACGGCAATTTCGGCCGTGGGATACGCAAAGTTAAAGTCGGTGCGGATATGTTTGGATGCCATCACGCAGTATGCTCCGCCATATGCCTTCCGGGTGATGATCGTCAGCTTGGGCACGGTGGCTTCACAGAATGCAAACAACAGCTTGGCACCATGGGATATGATGCCGCCATGTTCCTGGTTCACTCCCGGAAGGAACCCCGGAACATCCTCAAACGTAATCAGCGGAATATTGAACGCGTCACAGAAACGGACAAACGCCGCACCCTTCCGGGAGGCCTGAATGTCCAGCACACCGGCCAGATGTGCCGGCTGGTTGGCGACGACCCCCACCGGACGCCCGTTCAGCCGTCCGAATCCGACAACAATGTTCCGGGCAAAGTGTTCCTTCACTTCAAAAAAGTACTGATCATCCATGACCGGCGCAATGATGTCCCGGATATCATACGGCAGGTTCGGATTCTCCGGCACCACATCATCCAGTTCCGGGATCTCCCGATTGGGACTGTCTTCGGTAGGTTTGACGGGTGGTTCTTCCATGTTGTTGGAGGGAATGAAGGAAAGGAGTTCCCGAATGCAGGCCAGACAGGCCCGGTCATTGTCCAATGCAAAGTGAGCGACACCGGACACCGTATTATGTGTAACCGCACCGCCCAGTTCCTCTTTGGTCACATCCTCATGGGTAACGGTCTTGATCACGTCCGGTCCGGTTACAAACATGTAGGACGTATCCTTCACCATCATGATGAAATCGGTAATGGCCGGCGAATATACCGCCCCTCCGGCACATGGTCCCATGATGGCCGATATCTGGGGGATCACTCCCGAGGACAGGGTGTTGCGCAGAAAGATGTCCGCGTAGCCTCCCAGCGATTCCACTCCTTCCTGGATCCGGGCTCCACCTGAATCATTGAGACCGATGACCGGCGCTCCCACCTTCATCGCCATATCCATGATTTTACAGATTTTCCGTGCATACATTTCGGACAGAGACCCGCCGAAAACCGTAAAATCCTGGGCAAAAATATACACCAGTCTGCCGCTGATCCGGCCGAAACCCGTCACCACGCCGTCTCCGACGATCTTCTGCTTGTCCATGCCGAAATGGGTGTTCCGGTGTACCACGAAGCGGTCTACCTCTTCAAATGTGCCTTTGTCCAGCAGCAGATCAATCCGCTCTCTGGCGGTCAGCTTTCCTGCAGCATGTTGCTTTTCGATGCGCGCGTCACCGCCCCCTTTGAAAGCCGCCTGGTCCCGTCGTTCCAGCTCCCGATACCGTTCTTCCAACGTCATCGCACACTCCTTACTCCCGTTGTTCATGGGTCATGACAATATGGTCTTGCCGGTTTGTGTCAAGGATATCAGACTGGATTCCAAACCCCAACGTTTAACCTGTACCCGGTACTGGCAGAACTCCGCCCACTATCCGCCCGTATAACGGGGTCCGGTCGCCTGAATATGCCATTTTGACTTACCGGAAACGGCATAAGTTTTGCATATATTCATTGACTGACTATGACGATCAAGGAGGAGCTGATGCAGAAACTCAAATACTTTGGCCTGTTTGTCGCGGGCATGGTCGCTGCTGCTGTTCTAATGGTTTCCGGATACGTGGCACATGATTATATTCAACCCGAATCCCAACGGGTTGCTCATGCGGCACCGGCCCGTCAGATTGTTTCGTTGCCTGACTTTTCGGGTGTTGCCGAACTGCTGAACCCGGCCGTGGTCACGATCGAATCCGTGTCCACTTACCAGCACCCCCAGACCCTGCCGTTTGGAAACAACGATTTCTTCGAGTTCTTCTTCGGCCCGAACTCCCAACGGCAGATGCCGGAACAGGAACAGAAGAAGGTAAGTTGGGGATCGGGTGTCATCGTATCCGCGGACGGCTATATCATCACAAACAATCATGTTGTGGACGATGCCAAGCGGGTAAAAGTCACCCTGATGAATGAAGAAAAGGAATACGAGGCGGATGTTATCGGAACCGATCCCGAAATCGATATCGCACTCATCAAGATTGACGCCAAGAATCTGCCCACAGCCGAACTGGGTGACTCTGATGCGCTCAAGGTCGGAGAATGGGTGGTCGCTCTGGGCAATCCGCTCGGCTATGAACACTCCGTGACGGCCGGTATCGTGTCCGGGAAAGGTCGCCGCCTCAGTACCGGCATTGAATCCTTCATCCAGACCGATACCGCAATCAACTTCGGTAACAGTGGCGGTCCGCTGGTCAACCTGAAAGGCCAGGTCATCGGCATCAACACCGCCATCAGCCCCCGGGGGCAGAACATTGGATTCGCGGTACCCATCAATATGGTCAAACAGGTGTTTGATCAACTGAAGGAAAACGGACGGGTCGAACGGGGCGCGCTGGGCGTAACGGTATCCAAACTGTCCGACACCGATCGCCGCGCTTTCGGCGTCAAATCCGGTGCCCTGATCCAGACTGTTCAGAAAGGCATGGCAGCGGAAGAAGCCGGCCTGAAACCCTATGACATCATCACCAAGGTCAACAACGAACGGGTAAAGGACAATGATGAGCTGATTTCCCTGATATCCAAGCACAAACCGGGCGAAACCCTGGATGTCACCGTTATCCGTGACGGCCACGAAAAGAATTTCGACGTCACTCTCTCTTCCCGGGACGAGTTCTCCGAGACATCCGGCAACACCTCCCCGGACAATGACCGGAAAGATTCCGGAATTGCATCCAAGCTGGGATTCCAGGTCATGCCGTTGAACGAGCGCCTGCGGTATCGGTTGCGTGTGCCGCGTGACATTGAAGGTGTCGTGGTAAGCCGCGTGGAACCCTTGTCAGACGCCTATGACAATTTCATTCGCGAAGGAACCATTATCGTGGAAATCAATCGGAAACCGATCCGGGCCTATGATGAATTTGTTCAGTCGGTTCAGGATCTGGAATCCGGTGACGTGGTCATTCTCAAGCTCTATGATCGCGGAGCGTTCCGCATCGTCACACTGGAAGTTCAATGAGATATCTTCTGCTGCTGCTTATTGCCGGCAGTGTAATGGGAAACGGCTGGGAAACCAGCCGTTTTTTCATACGTGTGAACGGCAGTACGGTGGGGGAACAGACCATAACCGAACAGCGGGGGGAAGACACCGTCACGACGAAATCCGTGTCCACCATGACGTTGAAACGGGGTGGACAGCAACTTAATATGACCGAGAAATCCATCCAGGCATCCCGTCCGGACGGGACGCCCGTATCCCTATCCTATACGTTCGAACAGGCCGGTATGACATTGACGTGTCGCGCACAGTTCAAACAGGACCACATTGAACTGGAAGACGGATCCATTCTGAGCATACAACCGAACCGGCCGGTATTCCTTGATTTCGGAACACGGCTCCAGATTCAGCGGTTGATTCAGGACCCGTCCAACCCCATCACCTTCACTGCATTTTCCCCCACCACACGGCAGCCCATTCAACGGTCCATCCGGTATGAAGAACCGGAAACACACAACGGGAAACGACTCCACCGGATTCATATGGTGGACCGGCTGCCCAATGTGGAGCTGGAACAGGAACTGCTGACCGATGCGGAAGGAAACACACTGAAATCGACCAGCACCATCATGGGCCTGACCATCGAAACCGTTTCCGAGGACTGGGAAACCGGCACCGAGACAGAACCGGAAGCGCCGGACATCCTGATTTCGACACTTTTCCCGGCTGAACATCCCTTCCCGTCCGGACCCGATATCCGTCAACTCACCTTCCAGATTACCGGTCTTCCCGCATCCTTCCATATACCCGACGGAAAGTGGCAGCAGGTACGGAGAAACGGAGACTCCGCACACGTACAGATCACAACACCCGAAATCCGAGCCGATATGAAAGCCGGCACGTATCCACAAGCGCTGATCGACAGCCCGGTGGTTCAAACCCGGTTCCCGGAAATCCGGGAAACCGTCGACAGGCTCCGGAAAAATGCCCCTGAAGACGGGGCATTTGCCATGGCCGTAATGGACCACGTCTATGCATTCATCAGCCGGAAGGGTTATGGGATCGGATTTGGTGACACCGCCTCCATTTTGAAGAAGCGGGAAGGAGACTGTACCGAACATGCTGTGCTGGCCATGGCATTGCTGCGGGCCGGCGGGATTCCGGCCCGTGCGGTGATGGGTCTCGTCTCCCTGAACAGCTTCATGGGATATCACATGTGGGTGGAAGTGTTTCTGGACAACCACTGGATCCCGATGGATCCCACGTTCCGCCAATACCGGGCAGACGCTTCCCACATCAAACTGGGTACGTCCCTGATCAGCGATCCGGGATTTCAACGGGATCTGTATCCCCTGCTCCAGATGGTCTCGGAATTGACCATTTCGCCGGTGGAAGCCGTCCGCACCAACGGAAGCCGCATTGCTTCCTTTGAACCCGGGGTTGAAGAAGAACAACTGCTGACACCCTTTGGATCTTTCGGGCCGGGCGAACCGTTCACCTGGAACCCGGAACCACCCGGGTCCCCGACATCCGCCCGGAAGATGGGCTTTCTACAGTTGAAACGGGACGGACTTCGAATTGATATCTCTCTGGCCGATGCCAAAGCACGGGGAGAGACAACCGCGCTGATCCGTCAACTGGGAAACGATTTTTCGCCCCTGTCGTTTGAAACCATGCGGGGCGAACCGGTTGCGTTTGGAATGGACGGCAACCGACTGGTCATGTTCATCGTTCGGGATGGCACTGTGTTGCAGTTTACCTTTGCAGGTCCGTCCGATACAATAGGGGAAACGATGAAGGAGCGGGCGTACGACATCTGCCTGAATCTACTGTCAAATGGCAAAGGAACAAATACTGATCGTCGATGACGAAGAAAACATCCGGCGTACCATTCGCGCTATCCTTGAAGACGAAGGATACCTGGTCCGGGAAGCTGCGTCCGGAAGCGAGGCATTTACCCAGCTGCAGGACGGGCAGGTGGACCTGGTTATCACCGATGTATGGATGGAGGACGTAGACGGCCTTCAGGTCATTGATTTCATCCGGAAAGCGGGACTGGACTGTGAAATTATTGTGATTTCCGGCCATGCCACAATCGAGGTGGCCGTTTCCGCCACACGGAAAGGCGCCATCGACTTTCTTGAAAAGCCACTTTCATTTGAAAAACTCCTGTTGACCATTGCCAATGCCCTGAAACATCGTCAGTTGAAGCTGGGCAACCGCTGGCTGGTGGAGCATGCCTCCGGCAATATCCAGTTGATCGGACAATCTCCCGCTTACCAGAAGTTGCTCCACGATATTGAGCTGGCCGCCCCCTCGGACGGACGTGTCCTGATTTACGGGGAAAACGGAAGCGGAAAGGAAGTGGTCGCCCGTACGCTTCACCTGAAAAGTGCCCGAAAAGACATGCCGCTGGTGGACGTCAATTGTGCCGCCATCCCGGAAGAACTGATTGAAAGCGAGCTGTTCGGTCATGTCAAGGGAGCCTTCACCGGTGCCAGCGAAAACAAGAAAGGGAAATTTGTGGTCGCAAGCGGCGGCACATTGTTCCTGGATGAAATCGGTGATATGTCACTGAAAACACAGGCAAAGGTGTTGCGGGCTCTTCAGGAGAACGCCGTCACACCCGTTGGCGGAACCCGCTCGGTGGATGTGGATGTCCGGGTCATTGCCGCCACCAACAAACACCTGATCAACGAAATTGATCAGGGGCGTTTCCGGCAGGACCTGTACTACCGGCTGAACGTCATTGAACTGCATGTGCCGGCTTTGCGGGAACGGACCGAAGATATCCCGCTCCTGGTGGATCATTTCGTCAATGCATTTGCAGAATCCAAGCGCGTGCCGCCCAAAACCATCACCGATGCCGCCATGGCCATGCTGCAGGCCTATGACTGGCCCGGAAACGTACGTGAACTGGAAAACCTGATGGAACGTCTGATGATCATGTCCCGCGGTAACATGATTTCGCCGGATGATCTTCCCTACCCGGTAAACCCCGCCAAACAGCGGGGTCCCAACGTCCAGGACAGGCTGAAACTGAAAGAAGCTCGGGACAATTTTGAACGGGAACACATTCGAAGGGTCATCAAGGCGGCCGGTGGCAATATGACACATGCCTCCGAACTGTTGGGAATTGAACGGAGTCACCTGTACAAGAAAGTCAAACAGTACGATATCGATACCGGAAATCCATCCGACCGGGACCGGACATGACGGCAAGCGAATCATCTCCTGAAACACGGATTCGCCAACTGGCCGAGACCATTCTGTATCACCGGAAACGGTATTATGTGGATAACGATCCGGAAATATCGGACCGGGAATACGATGCGTTGGAAACGGAACTGAAACAACTGGAATCGGAATATCCCCGGTTCCGTCTTCCCTGGTCGCCCACCGGAACGGTGGGTGGAGAACCGGTTTCGGGTTTCGAGACCGTTCGTCACAGCGAACCCATGATTTCTCTGGACAATGCATATGAC
Source organism: Acidobacteriota bacterium (assembly GCA_036736005.1). GTDB lineage: Bacteria > Acidobacteriota > Holophagae > Thermotomaculales > Thermotomaculaceae > DAINNF01. The sequence goes on along the minus strand of DAINNF010000067.1, from coordinate 656 downwards.
GCAGACGAGCTCCGGGCCTTCGATCAACGGGTCCGCCAGATAACCGGCGGCACGCCTGCATACACCGTGGAGTTGAAAATCGACGGGCTGGGACTGGCGCTTGTGTATGAAAACCGCATCCTGGTTCGGGCGGTCACCCGCGGAGACGGTGTTTCGGGGGACAACGTGTTCCACAATGCGCGGACCATTCGTAACATCCCGTTGAAACTCCCGGATCCGGCACCGGAAGCGGTAGAGATACGGGGAGAGGTGTTTCTGGAATACGAACGTTTTCGCCGTATCAACCGGGAACGGGAAGATCAGGAACTGGAGCCCTTTGCCAACCCCCGAAATGCGGCCGCCGGGTCGATGCGCCTGAAAAATCCGTTGGAAACCGCCCGCCGGGGACTGATGATGTTCGGCTATCAGATCGCCGGAAACGTGGAATTGCCGCAAAGCCACTCTGATCGATTAAACCTGCTCAAATCCTGGGGGTTCCCGGTGGAGCCGCACTCCAGACGGGTGAACGGCATCGAGGATGTGCTGGAGCTTGCCAATTCCTGGGTCGAACAACGGCATTCGCTGTCTTTCCCGGTGGACGGGCTTGTCATCAAAGTGGATGATGCCGGCTTCTGGGCCGATCTCGGTACCACCGCCAAATTCCCCCGATATGCCAT
>DAINNF010000066.1:0-14390 GCA_036736005.1 Acidobacteriota bacterium | reverse complement strand
CTTGATCATACGCGCCTCCCTCAGTGCTTAACTTATAATAAATATAAGCTGTCTCAGGACTAAATACAAGGAAAAAATCACGAAAGTTCACCGGCCAGATCCAACTGAATCTTGATGGCCAGTTCATTACGTGTGATTTTCGTGAAGCGACTCAGTAGAAACATCGTTTTGAAAAGGGTTGATTCAAAGGTCATGGGACCGCAGCCGATGGCACCGGCTTCCATTACGAGGCGCCCGCATTCATAAAGCCCAAGATTGACGCTTCCTTCCAGGGCCTGAGAAACTACCAGAACCGGAATGCCGGCCTGGGTCAGTTTTGCTACGGACGGAACAAGGGAGCGGTTCTGGGTAGGCATGTTTCCAGCCGCATAGGCCTCGATAATCAGGGCTCTCGTTTCAGATTCAATGAGTGTATCGGCATAGATGTCGGCCTCAAACCCCGGAAAGAGTTTCCATGTTGCAATCCGGTTGTGGCGCAACCGATGAAAGTGAACCGAATTTTCCGGATGATCTGCAACATAGGCATGATTGATTTGCAGGTCGACGCCTACTGTGCCGAGGAGGGGATAGTTGGGAGACTGGAAGGCATGAAAACTTCCAATGCTGACCTTACGTGTTCGGTTTCCACGGTACAATTTGGAATCAAAACAGATGCAGACTTCGGGCAAATCACGGGTGGCGAATTCTACTGAATTCACCAGGTTGAGTCTTGCATCCGTTCGTATGTGCCGAAGGGGTTTTTGGGATCCGGTGAACACGATCGGCTTGTTGTTGTTTTCAATCAGGAATGAGAGAGCAGATGCGTGAAAGGCCATGGTATCGGTTCCATGAATAATGACAAAACCGTCGTACCGGTCATAGTGTTCTTCTATGACAGATGCCACGTCATTGATGGTCTCGATACTGAGATTGGCAGAGTCAATATTGCAGGCAAAAACGCTGTCCAGATGGGCGATTTCGTTCAATTCCGGCACGAAGTGCAGCACACTTTGATGAAGTTGTGCAGGCTTCAAGCCCTGATCGGGAGCACCGGCGACCATTCCGAGGGTCCCGCCTGTATGAATCAGCAGAACCCGCCGCAGTTTATCACGATTCACAGGATGTACTTGCTGGCGTCTTCCCGGGAGACGATATCATCCAGGGATTTTCGCACATATTCAGCGTCAACCTTGACAGAGCTTCCAGCCAGTTCCGGTCCCTGAAAAAGCACATCTTCGAGCAGTTTCTCCATAATAGTATGAAGGCGGCGGGCTCCGATGTTTTCGACCTGCTCGTTTGCCCGGAATGCATATTCCGCCAGAACCGAAATAGCTTCGGACTCAAACTTGAGATGAACGTTTTCCGTTTCCAGCATGGCTTCATATTGTTTGGTCAGCGCATTCTGGGGCTGTGTCAGGATCTGAACGAAATCTTCCTGGGTCAGGGAGTCCAGTTCAACCCGGATCGGAAATCTTCCCTGCAGTTCAGGGATCAGATCAGAAGGTTTGCTCATATGAAATGCACCGGCCGCGATGAAAAGGATGTGATCGGTGCGAATTACACCGTATTTTGTCGATACAGTGGAGCCTTCGATGATGGGAAGGAGGTCCCTTTGGACGCCTTCACGGCTCACATCCGGCCCGCCCTTTGAACCGCCCCCACCGGCGACCTTGTCCAGTTCATCCAGAAACACAATGCCGTTGTGTTCAGCCCGCGAAAGTGCTTCTTCCTTCACCTTTTCCATATCCACCAGTTTCTGCGCCTCCTCCTGAGAGAATGCCTCTATGGCTTCACGCACGGTCATTTCACGGGTTCTGGTCCTGGGGGGTTGCATCATGTCCATCAGAGACTCTTTCAGGGATGAGGCAAACTCTTCCATATTGGACTGGTCTGTCATGACGTCGAAGAGCATGGGTGGTTTGGCCTCGGGTGTCTGATGAACAATCAGTTTCCGGTCATCCAGCTCTCCGTTTGCCAGTTCTCTTCGTGCCATTTCTCTGCGCGTTGTGATACGTGCAAGCTGCTCCTTCTCCTCATCAGTCTGTGCAGCAGTTTTGGGCAACGGGTAAAGATGGTCTATGACCCGGTCTGCTGCCCGTGCCCGTGCTTTCTTCATCACATGCTCGGTCTGTTCTTCCTGAACCATCTGGACGGAAACCCGCACGAGGTCACGTATCATGGACTCGACGTCCCGACCGACGTATCCCACTTCAGTAAACTTGGACGCCTCCACTTTGACAAAAGGGGAGCGTGTCAACTTGGCCAGACGGCGGGCGATTTCGGTCTTCCCGACACCGGTCGGCCCGATCATGATAATGTTTTTCGGTGTAATTTCTTCTGCCATATCATCGGGCAGTTTCTGCCGGCGAACGCGATTTCGTAGTGCAATGGCAACAGCTTTCTTGGCCTGTTCCTGGCCGATAATGTACTGATCCAGGCGTGAAACAACCTCACGCGGTGTAATTTCATCATGCATGGGAAACTCCTGTCAGTTCCGAATGGCTAGTATTCGGGGCATGGTTCTAAACGACTTTACGGTCGTACCCAGGTAAATGGTGGCATTGGAAAAACGCCAGACATAATTGACGACTTCGAAATTGGGATGACTCATGACTTCCGGAGAGGCCGGTCCAAATTGCCGTTCCAGTACATCTTTCCACTGAAACATGACTTCGCGTGCATCTTCCGGTCGTTTGCAGGGGAGTCCCCGGATGTCGATTGCACGAAGCGTAGAGGCATCATCCAGAATGAGCCTGGCATATCCCACATGCTTGCCGATTTTCTTTCTGTAGGAAAGGTACTCGGGGTTCATCAGGAAGCCGGAATTCTTTGCTGCTGCAAGAATCTGGTCTCGATTCATTCCAAACTCAAATCCGTGAAGGCCGGGCAGGGGAGTCCGGTTACTGCAACTGATTGTCAGTGTAAAAAGGGTCAGCAACAAAACAGAGGTGCGAACGTGGTTCATTTCTGCCTCCAGATGAGTAAAGGTAGCATAATCTGCCTTGGGAATCAAGCAAATGGGACAGATGTGGGACCAAGAAAATAAGTACGTATAAATACGCTTTAATGAACATACACCATTCCAAGAATAAGAAGAAACATGTAGAATAGGGGCATGTCTCAGCGAAAGATTGGCCGGTATGAAATCATAGACATCCTGGGACAGGGTGCCATGGGTGTCGTATACAAGTGCCTGGACACGGTATTGAATCGTCCGGTAGCGCTGAAGACCATGAACCTTGGTCTGTCTACAAACAAAGACGTGAAGGAGCGGTTCTACCGGGAAGGGAAAACGCTCGGTGAGCTGAACCACAACAACATTGTCACCGTTTATGAACTCAATGAATATGGAAATACCTGCTTCATTGTCATGGAGTATCTGGAAGGTCGGAGTCTGGATTCACTGATTGACAAGAAGGAAGACCTCTCAAACATCACGAAGCTGGAAATCATCCGTCAGCTGTGTGATGGCGTTATGTTTGCTCACTCCAGAGGCGTTATTCACCGGGATCTGAAACCGGCCAATGTCCTGATTCGAGATGATGGCGTTGTGAAGATACTGGATTTCGGTGTGGCAAAACTCGCGTCTTCACAGATGACACGTTCCGGTGTTGTGCTGGGAACTGTTTCATACATGGCACCGGAGCAATTGATGGGGGAAGAAATTGATGAACGTGCTGACCTATTTTCCATCGGTGCCATCATGTATGAGCTGTTTGCATACCGGAAGCCATTTGATGGTGACACAATCTCCCAGGTGATGGGTCAGGTCATGAATACCAATCCGGGCGAAATCGCGGGTGTGGACAAGTCCATTAACATGATTATCTGCAAGGCGCTGGCCAAGAAACGTGAAGAACGCTTCTCCACGGCCAGGGAGATGATGACAAGCCTGGAACAGCTGCTCAATCTGGAGAAACGTAAGCGGATCAAGACACGGAGCTTTATCGACAAGACCATTACATCTCAGATCAAGGATGTTCGAAAGCAACTGAAGAAAATCGAGGAAATGAAGGAGAAAATCCAGACGCATCTTGATGGAGCCACCCTGGCCATGAAGCAGGGCAAGTTCGAAGAAGCTGTGACGGAAGCGGAAGCCGTATTAGAAATGGACAACGCCCATCAGCAGGCGGAGAAAATCCTTTCCCATGCAAAGAAGTATATCGAGTTGAAGCAGGACGAAGAGCGTCATAAGATGAAATGGGTTCGCGAAAAACTGAAAGAGGCCCAGGACAGCATGGAATCCAATCATTTTATCCGGGCAGTGGAGATATGCGAGAGCGTCCTCAAAGTCGATCAGGAAAATAATGACGCGCGTGTTATAAAGGCTGTTTGTGTTAAGAAAATCAGAGATTTCCTCGAGAAAATTGAACAAACTGATCATATGTGATCTTGACGGCACTCTGGTGGATTCCCTGAACGATATCCATACTGCGGCCAACGCGGTCCGTTCCCACTACGGATATTCGGATGTCACGAGAGATTCAGTGAGAAGTTGGATCGGAAATGGCGTCCACGTACTGGTGGAGCAACTGATGGCGGATACGACAATTGCTGTAGAAGACGCACTGGCAGATTTCCGGCGAACATATGAAGAACACATGCTGGACACAACCAGACCATTTCCGGGTATTATAGCTGCGATGGACCGATTGATCCGGGAGGGATTTGCGATCGGTGTCTTGTCAAACAAAGGGGAACAGGCTTGTCGGAAAGTGCTGCAGGGTATACCTGAACTGGGCTGTCGAATGAGTTTTATCTACGGTGGGGATTCGTTTCCGGAACGGAAACCGTCTCCGGTTCCCATCCGGAGAATCCTGCAGGAAACCCGTGTTCCCATGAAATGTGCTGTCATGCTGGGTGATTCTCCGAATGACATTTCCTCGGGCAAGGCTGCAGGCACTCACACGATTGGGGTCCTCTATGGATATACCGATGCTGATCGGATTCGATCGTGCAGGCCGGACCGGATTGTAGAACAGGCACAGCAGCTTCCAGAGCACGTTTGCGAGCTGTTTCAGGGAATCAGGTGCAGATAGTGATCTTGCGGTTCAGCAACTTCTCCGATGTGTGCCGCTTCAATGCCCTCATCTTTCAGCGCTGAAAGGATTCCGGGCGTCTTCTCGGGTGAGACGGCGATGAGTAATCCGCCGGATGTCTGGGCATCTGCCAGAACCATCAGGCGGTCCTGATCGAGTCCGTCCGTGATTCGGGTAGTGGTTTCCACATGTTTCCAATTGGCGTGTGAACCTGCCGGAATCATGCCGATAGCGGCCAGCTGTAATGCTTCTTCCACCACGGGTACCCGGTTCATGTGTATACAGAGCGTGACCTTTGAGCCCCGCGCCATTTCCCGCGCATGGCCGAGGAGGCCGAATCCGGTGATATCCGTTGCGGCGTGAGCATCATGGTCAACCATAATACGGGCGGTTCTATCATTGAGCTGTTTCATGAAGAGCGTTACTTGCTTCATCGCTTCAGCAGATGCCATGTCCGCTTTGTTTGCGGTGGTGATGATACCTGTTCCGAGCCTCTTCGTGAGCACGAGTTGATCGCCTTTTCTTGCGCCACTATTCTGAATCAGTTGATTCGGATGAATGACACCGGTTACCGAAAGGCCAAATTTCATTTCCGGAGCTTCCACGGTGTGCCCGCCCAGTGTGACAGCACCGGCTGCTTGAACCGCATCTGCTGCTCCCTGGAGAATGGCATGAAGATCAGTGGTATCCAGATTGCAATTGTCAAAACACACCAGATTGAGAGAGGTCAACGGACGCGCCCCCATAGCATAAATGTCACTCAGGGAATTGGCTGCTGCAATCCACCCGTAATCGTATGGATCATCTACGACAGGCGTAATAAAATCGGCTGTTTGAACCAGGCAGGTTGTCGGGGATAGTTGATACACACCGGCATCGTCTGAACTGGTCAAACCGGCCAGTACATGGGGATCGGATGAATCGAGGTGCAGTCCGTCAAGCAGTTCCTCCAGCGACCCTGGAGCCAGTTTACCTGCTCACCCGGCTGCGCGTACAAATTGTGTCAGACGTTTCCGTTGGTCAGCCATCTTCCGCCTCTCTATATTCGTATTCCACCATATTGTATCGTCTTGGGGTGGTCAAAATCAAACGGCAGGTGTGTTGAGGCGAAAGAAAAAGGCGGTCGTTGGACCGCCTGATGTTTCGTACCAATGAGGGGTGATCAACCGGTCGAATCCTGCTTGATTACCTTCTGTTTGGCCAGCTCGACAATCTCGTAGAGAGTGGGAATGACCATCAGGGTCAGCAGGGTGGAGAAAATGAGACCGGCGATCACGGTAATGGCCATGGGCTGCCGGATTTCGGCTCCTTCACCCAGACCGATTGCCAACGGAATCAATCCCAGCACGGTGGTGAGTGTCGTCATGATGATCGGTCTCAAGCGGACCCGTCCGGCCATCACAATGGCCTCTCGCAATTCCATGCCGCGTGAACGGAGCAGGTTCACATAGTCAATCAGGACAATGGCGTTGTTTACGACAATTCCTGCCAGCATCATCATGCCGATAAAGACGATAACAGAGAGCGGAATACTGAAGGTCAGCAGGGTAATCCCCACACCAAATAGTGCCAGTGGTATGGAGAACATAATGACAAACGGATGCAGGAGTGATTCAAACTGGGATGCCATTACGATATAAACCAGGAAAACGGACAGCAGCAACGCGAAGATGAGCGAGCGTGTGGACTGTTCCATTTCCTGGTTCTGACCGGAAATTACGTATTCAATGTCCGGCGGCGTCTGAATCTCATCGAGTTTCTCTTCAATTTTGCTGGATACAGCTTTCAGGCCCAGTCCGGAGACATTGGCTGTAATGAGGGCCACGCGCTGCTGATCGACACGTCTAATCTCGCTGGGTCCTTCGACGATCTCAAAATCTGCAACGGATGAAAGCGGAACAGGGGTTTCCTGTCCCGGATTTACAATCAGATGTTTCAGGTCGTCGAGGGTCTTTTCGGTATTGTGTTCCAGCTTGACACGGATGTCGATCCGCTTGTCACCCCGAATAAAGCGTGTGGGCACATTCCCCAGAAGCTGGTTTCTGACTAGTTCAGCCACCTGGACGATATCAAGATTCAGTCTGGAAAGCTTGTCACGATCAAAGATGATCTGCGTTTCCGGGTTACCGGGCTTTACATTGACTTCCACGTCCTTCAAATCCGGAATCTCTTTCATTTTGAGAAGTGCCTGGTTGGCGTAGTTCTTCAGTTTCTGGAGATTATATCCATGCACTTCCACTTCGACCGGGGCCTTGAAGGTAAACAGCGTCGGATATTCAATCCGGACATCGGCATCCGGGATGTCCTGAAACAGTCCTCGGATCTGGTCAATGGCGGATTGCTCGGCATCCAGGATATCATCCGATTCCTTCAGGATAATCCCAATGCGGGCGGCATGTTCGCCCTCGTCCGCCCGTGCGTAGGAGTCCTTTTCCACGCCGATTCTGCAGAAGAAGGTCTGAATCTCCGGAATGTCCGCGAGACGGTCTTCATACGGCTTGAGAATACTGTCCGTCTTGTCAATCGGGGTTCCCACCGGCAGTGATACGATGGTGGTGAACTCCCCCTGGTGCATGGTGGGAATCAGTTCAGCGTCCAGATTACGGAACGAATATACCGTAGCCACAAAAGCCAGTAGAATCAGAATCACCGCGATCGGTTTGTTATCCAGTACACGGTTCAATGCACGGGGGTACAAGTTGTCCTGGAAGTTCGAGAACCGGTTGTTAAACCAGTCCAATCCATGGATGAGGATATGATCGAACAGCCATGTCCAGATTTTGTGAGAAATGCGGACGATGAGCAGAACCAGTATGTACGCGAGTATGAAGATTTTGCCCAGGATCTCCAGGGGCAGGTAGACCAGCTTGATTACGCGCCAGAGTAGGGTGAGGACCTTCAGAATGAAACTGTCGGGCCAGGGCTTGCCAAACTCGCGAATCGAGTCAAATTTGAGCAGGGCCTGTTTCGCAGAGAAGTTACCCGTTTTCCTGGACGAGATGGAACGGCTGGCCAGCATGGGGATAAAGAACAGGGCAAACATCAGGGAAGCCAGCAGGGCGAACACCACGGCCAGCGACATGTCCCGGAAAATCTGGCCTGCAACCCCCTCCACAAAGACGATGGGGAAGAATACGGCGATGGTAGTCAGCGTGGACGCCACAACCGCGGTCCCGACCTCGGCGGTTCCCCGCACGGCTCCATCTACAGTATCATCACCTTCCTCCCGGCACCGGAAGATACTCTCCAGAACAACGATGGCATTGTCCACCAGCATACCCACACCTAACGCGATACCGCCCAGTGACATGATGTTGAGGGAAACATTGAAGAAGTTCATGAAGGCAAAAGTGGTTACAATGGACAACGGTATGGTAACCGACACGATAAGCGTGGACTTGACGTTCTTAAGGAAAAGGAAGAGAACCAGTATCGCCAGAATGGCGCCTATCTTGGCATTATCCTTTACTTCATTGATGGCATTCTGGATGAACACAGACTGGTCGGATAGCAGTTGAACTTTGATGTGTTCAGGCAGATTGGATTTGATTGAACCCTTCTGGTCAGTGAGCATCTGCGCCCGCACACGTCTGGCAACATCCACAATATTGGCGTCCGCTTCCTTGTAGATTTCCAGAATGACACATTCGGACCCGTTGATACGGGTGATGACTTCACGATCCTTGAATGATTGGGTAACGGTTGCGATGTCGCTGACCCGGACTTCAACACCGTTGAAGGTACCCACGATGAGATTCCGGATTTCGTCCAGGTTCTGGAATTGATTGACAGTACGGACGATGTATTCGGTGGATCCTTCCTTCAGTGTGCCGCCCGCCAGGTTGACATTTTCCTGGGCGAGGCGGTTGTTGACCGTGTTGATATTGAGATTCAGTGAAATGAGCTTCTTTTCATCAATGTTGACATGGAACTCTTCTTCGAGGCCACCCCGTACCTTTACGGCAGCTACACCCTGAATCTTATCAAGCAGGATCTTGATGTTGTCTTCTGAGAAGTTCCTGAGGTACATGAGGTCTTCTTTGTCGGATGTGATACCGAAGGTGACAATGGGGTCCAGGGTGGGGTCATACCGGAGGATGATGGGTTTCTCCACTTCCTCCGGCAGAAATACCTGGTCCAGTTTCTCGCGAACATCCTGGATTGCGGCATTGATGTCCGTTCCCCATTGGAATTCCAGGATGACATCGGACATACCGGCGCGGGAAATGGAGCTGATGGTTGCCAGGTCGCTGACCACGGCCAGGGCCTGTTCAATTCGGCGGGAAACATTGTTCTCCACTTCCTCCGGTGCCGCGCCTTCGAATTCCGTCCGCACCGTAAGGGTCGGGTAGGTGATATCCGGCATCAGGTTCAGTGCCAGGCGATTGTAGGAAACAAACCCGAATACGACGATCGCAATCACGATCATCAGAATGGCGATCGGACGTCGTACTGTTATCTGAAACAGTGACTTGTTGTTATCAGCCATTGTCTGCAATCCGTACCTTGGCGCCGTCCTTCAACCCGTTCTGACCCGCAACGATGATCTGTGCGTTCTCCTGAAGTTCCTCATTGAGTCCCTGGAAGAACTGGTCATTCTGGTATCCGGAGGTGAGTTCAACCTGACGTGCTTTCCCGCCTTCTTCCCCTTCGGTGTTTTCGTAGAGGAATACATACTTGCGGTCGTTCTGGTAGACCACAGCCTTCTTGGGTACGAGCAGTGCATTTTCAATGGTATCGGTAAGAATCCGGACCTTGACGAACATGCCGGGTCTGAGATCCGGATCATCCTCTTTCACGTAAATGGTAACCTTGACGGTCCCGGTAGCCGGATCGACAACCTGGGATACCCGTTTAACAAAGCCGGTGAAAACCCGGTTCATGGCTTCACTGACGAGATCGGCATGCATGTCTTTCCGGATCAGGGAAATCCGTTCTTCCGGTATGAACACATTGACTTTGAGGATGTCTTCATTCACCAGAGAGAATGCCTTTTGATTCAAGGGCTGATACTGCCCCACGGTAATGTAGCGCTGTGTGACGGTTCCGTCGAACGGGGCCTTGATCATGCTCTTTTCAAATTTCACACGCGCGTTTTCATAATCGAGCTTTTTCTGTCTGTAGTTGAATTCCGCATTTTCGTATTCTTCCCGGCTCACAAGTTGCTGGTCGGTTTTGCTTTCCCACATGTTTTTGACACGGTTGAAGTTGTTTTCCGCTTCGGTAAGGGCCATTTCTGCCTTATCCTTGGCCAGCTTTAATTCTTCAAAATTGATGACGGCCAGAACCTTGTCCTTCTTGACCCGATCACCTTCCTCTGCATAGATTTCTTCGACGACTCCGGTGGTTTCGGCAACCACGTCGACGCTCATTTCAGCCTCGAGTGTCGCGGAAGAGAGGATGTATGAGGAGATCGGACCTTTCTTCAAGGCCTCCACCTGAACCGGTACGATGATTTCTTCTTTTTTCTTCTGCTCCTCATCGCCGTTGCTGCCCTGGGCGTTGTGGGAGCATGCCATGTGTGTGATGAGTACAATTGGAATCAATAGAATTGCAAGGTATTTCACGGGATCCTCCATCAAGTTTCAGTCCGACCACTTATACGGTTTGATGATATGAAGGTTTCCCGGAAGCTTACGAACCGGGATGATCAACCATCCGGATTGACGCATTTCTCCTGTTGTTTGAAATAGGCCTTTTCTCTGGACAGTTCATCAATCAATTCCTGCACCTTCCATGTCAATGATGTGGGGGTTGTGGTTGCCATGACGATTTCCCTTGAGAATTCCGGGGCGGTCTTCAGGGCCTCAATCAAACTGTTCAGCTCCTTTGGCGTGAAACCGTGGAAAAGGATCATGCGTTCCTTCCCGGTCTCCTCATAGGATTCCATTTTCCGGAAGGTGTCGTCCATGTGTTCCTCCTGATTTGTATTGGAAATGAGACTATCACAGCGAGAGGTCAGACGTCCAGTTGGCTGGATGGGGAATCGAATGGAAGTGGCTGTTTTAACAGGGCGATTACAAGCACGCCAACAGGAACAACCAGCAGCGACATGCCCCATGTCATATTCCATTCAGCAGCGAGCCCCACCGCCGGTATTCCGAAAAGTCCGGCTGCACTGACAGACAGGAAAATCAGTGCATTGAGGGAGCCGCGGAGTTCGGGTGGCGATATGCGGTTCAGCACCAGGTGAACCGCGGGAAAGACTGTGGATATGCTGAGTGCAATGAGAAGGAAAGAGAGGGGGGTCGTAATCGTCGGACCGTAAATATAGAGAAGTATGAACACGATTGTGCTTGTTCCAAGGAGAATGGCGGTCTTTGTTGGAGAATGCAGTTTTAAAAAGCGGTCTCCGTAAAATCGACCGACAGCAAATACCAGCCAGTATATGGAAAGCAGGGCTGCACTGTCCGTGGCCGGCCAGTCAAGTTTCCATTGGAGGAAATTGCCTGACCAGATGATTGTTGCCATTTCCGTAACGGCATAGAAGCCCAGTAGCAGGGCAATCAGCAACAGGGGCTTTCTTGTGAATTGGAACAGATGTTTCAGGTGGGGCTTCTCCGTGCGCCATTCTGTAATGGGATGACGGGCGGTAATCAGGAGATAGGCAATGGATAGAATCAACATACTTCCGTAGACCTGCCGAAATCCCAAATCCATTTGCAATGCGATTCGGACAAGGACAGGAGCGGCAAATCCACCCAGACCAAAAAAAGCGTGAAAGCGGGAAAACTGTTGTCTTTCGGTGGGCATGTGGGCAAGAACGGTACTGAACGCGGTCAGCGTGAGACCGAAAGCCATGGCCACCAGTAGAATTCCAAAGCACAATGAAACAAGGCCCGCGCTGAAGGTTACGGCGGCCAACCCGGTCAATGCAAGTGTCGAAGCGGCTCGGGCTGCTGTTCTGGTGCCGATACGGGGCAAAAGGACCAGTGCCAGGATATTGGCTGAAATGGTTCCCACGGAATGGAACAATGGAATCACGGCGGATACACCCATACTGATATGAAAAACCTGCTGGAACTCCACCATCAGGGGCGGCATCGCATTCAGATAGAGCGATACCAGAAACAGTCCGGCGAATAGAAACGAGAGCTTCTGTTCACGCGGGTGGATGATCGCCTCCCGCAGTACGATGGAATATCAGCGTCAATATCAGGATCATGCCGTAGCCGCATGAGATCCGTATGGCATAGCTGAAGGTGGAGAAATCCGGAAGATATACAGCCCCATTCGCGTTTACAGAGTGAATGACGCCAAACATCGTCAGGATGATGATACTGACCATGGTCAACGTATAGGCCTTGATTTTGCGATGGATCAGAAATGAAACAGCGCTTCCCCAGAGCATTGCCGTCAGGATGAATCCGTTTCCAAGAACAGTCAGTGCTTCGATGCCATGGCGGATGTCTCCGGTCAGGTCCGTAACGGATTTACCTACTGCGCCCAGCAACGTGTTCACTTGAATCAATACAAGGTTTGCGATGGATGGAATGAATGCCAGGAGCACCGCGGACAAATCCCGCTCAGCTGTCACAATGGATTGCATGGCGATCTCAAACCCGATAAAAATCAGAATCGGCGAGACGGCCGATACCGGTATGATCCGGACAATTTCACCGATTACACCGAGCATGGCACCAATGCCGACAAACAGTGCAGTTGCCATTGTATAACCGGCCTTGGCTCCCATGTCTTTGTACGCAGGATGTCCGATATAGGGCGTGGATTGTGCAACGCCGCCGCACATTCCCGCCAGGAGGGTTGCAATGGCTTCGGTCAGCAGGATGGACGATGTCCTGTACTCATCGCCGGCAACCCGAGCACTCTCGTTTACATTGATGCCACCGATGATGGTCAGGAGACCGAAGGGGAAAGCAATGGGCAGATAGCGCAGAGCCAGTTCCATTCCGTCCAGAAATGCAAGTGTGGGGTAGGGAGGATAAAAACCCAGACTGGATGGACCGGAAGAAGTTACGGCATGGGCAGTTGGAAGCACATAGTACAACAGTGTACCGGCTGCGACGGCGGCCAGAACCGGCGGAATCCGGAAAGGAAGTCGATTCCTCGCGAAGAAAGCATAAATGATGATCCCGAGGGAGGTGAGTCCGACAATCGGCATGCGAAAAACGTCCATCATGGGGAAAAATCCAAGTAGTGCGATACCGATGCCGCCGATGGATCCGAGCAGACCTGCTCTCGGCAGGTTACGTTGGAGCCATCCACCGAAGAAGGAGAAAATGACTTTCACAATGCCCATGAGGATCATTACACCCATTCCTGTGTACAGCGTGAGCATCGGATCGTTGGTTTCAAGATAAACGGGTCCCAGAACAGTCAACGCAATCCCGACCGTACTGGGTGTATCCAGGCCCAGCGGCATGGCGGTAATGTTATTGCGGCCTGTCTTCTTTGCCAGACGATAGGCCATAACGGTGTAGACCAGATCACCGAACATCACACCCAGGGCGGTCCCCGGTATCATGCGGGTCAGAATAATCTCAAGTGGATATCCGAAGACGCCGTGAAGGATTCCGGAGAGGACGACCAGATTCGTCACATTATCCAGCATCAGTCCGAAAAAGGCATTGACATCACCTTTTGCAATCAGCTTGCGCATGAATCCCTCCTGCTCAGGCGTTGATAATTCCGGAACGGATAAAGCTGATGGCCAGGGCGGTCAGTAGAATTCCCATAATTCGGGCGAGAATTTCCGCTCCCTGACGACCGATCAGTTTGTTGATGACCAGACTGTTTCCGAGGATCAATCGAGTGAGAATCAAATTGACCAGCGCTGCCACAATTGTGGGGACATAGCCATATGTATTGGTCAGGATGATGACCGTAGTCAGCACGCCCGGACCTGCGATCAGCGGGGTGGCAAGGGGTACGATGGCAATGTCGTACCGTTCAACACGGGATGACAGAAAATCCAGGCCGAAAACCATTTCCATGCCCAGCAGAAAGAAGATAATTCCTCCTGCAATCTGAAAGTCGCCTACGGTGATGCCGAAATAGCCCAGAACACCTTTTCCGATAATGATAAACAAAGCAATGACGGTTGCCGCAACCAGAACGGCCATATTCAACCTGCTGATGGAGTGTTTCCTCTCCATTTTCTGTGTAAGTGAGATGAAAATGGGCGCATTTCCGATTGCATCCATAACGACGAACAGGGCGATAAAGCTCTTCACATAGGGGTCAATATCGAATGGCAGTGACATGCGGCGCCTCCATACTAACTGTTCCCGTCATTATAGCCGATATGGTGACCGGGACGAAGGTAATGGAGCTCGGTTCAGAAAAGAAAAGGGGTCCTCCGAGAAGGACCCCAAACCCGTGGAAACCGGTAATTCAATCAGTGAACACCGA
>DAINNF010000065.1:0-14398 GCA_036736005.1 Acidobacteriota bacterium | reverse complement strand
CAAGCAATACACCGATCTGACGGAGCAGCTGCAGAGCGGCGAAAAGGAGCGGCGGATCCGGGAACTGCAGGCCCGTCACGTGGTGGAACAGGAACTGGAGCAGCTCCAGCACGATGCGGATATGGCGGAACTGGCGGTGGGAGCGGAACGGAAGATCCGCAACCTGACCATCGGGCTGGCTGTTCTGGCCGCATTGTTCGCGCTGGTACTGTGGATGCTCTATCGCCAGAAGGTAAACGCCAACCGCGAGCTGGACCGGCTGAACCGGATGGACACCCTGACCGGGCTGGCCAACCGCCGTGAACTGGTGCGCCGGATGGATGAAGAGATGAAACGCTCCGCCCGGAGCGGGCAGGCCTTTTCGGTGCTGCTGATCGATGTGGACCATTTCAAGCAGATCAATGACCAGTACGGTCATGAAACCGGGGACAGGGTGCTGCAACAGATGGCGGACCGGCTCTATTCTCAGGTACGGGAAACAGACGTGGCCGGACGCTGGGGCGGCGAGGAATTCCTGGTGCTGCTGCCGTTTACCGACCTGCAGGGAGCGGTCCGTATCGGAGAGAAGCTGTGTTCGACCATCGCCGATACCCCGTTCAAGCCGGATCACCGGTCCATGGGACTGACCATTACGGCCGGGGCGGCCCAGTATCATGAAGAAGAGGATTCGGGGGCGGCGGATCTGCTGCGCCGGGCGGACGGTGCGTTGTATGACGGCAAGGCCGCCGGTCGGAATCGGGTGGTTGCCGAGTCCTGACCCGGTTTGCTTCCAGACGGTGCGAAAAGCGACCGGCTGCAATTGACAGGGACCGGTCCTGACCGGTACCATCAGCATATCAAACAAGAACGGAGCGGTTCGGATCCTCATTTTGGACCGCCTCAGGAAAGGGAGTTCGATGGACGCACAGATTCGTGAACACAAGGATCTGATCGCCCAGTGGGCGTTCGACACCCGACCCATTCTCGGACGGTTCCACCTCTGGCTGGAGGATGTTCAGGTGGAATGGCTCCGGGGCACTCCGCGAAAGGAATTTACCCGGGAAATTTCATTCTGCGACGGACGTATTGAACGGCTGTTTGCAATGACCGGTGCGGTGACGGCGCTGGGCACCCAGCTTTTCGGCCGGTTCGGGGAAGGGAAGGATCTGGACAAGGCCGGGCTCAATCAGGTGAAGAAGGACGCCGACGCCATTTCCGCCTATATCATGAGTGAAAGTCTCTGGTATCTGACACGCCAGTTGCCGGAGAACCACGCGGTCATGGTGTGCCTGGGTGAAGGACTGATGCCCAAGGCCGGGGAAACGCCCGAAATGGGGTCCAATCCGCTGCTGGGATTCGGCCGGGTGTATGCCCGCCCCGAAGTGGCCCGATGGCTGGACCAGCGGGTGGTCCGCCTGCTCAATGATCCGGCATACGGCTGGGATCAGTTCTACCGGGAAACCAAGGACGCCAATATCACCATCTGGGGCACCGCCATCGATACCCTGGAAAACACATCGCGTTTTGCCAAGGGCAAGGAGACCGGCCCGTTGACGGTCCTGCACCTGTTTGATCAGCCCTTGCATATCACCCGGCCCTACGAGGGCTATATGGGCAACCTGTTTCTACCGGAGGCGGTGGTCCGCAAGGCAGAGGAGATGTCCATCCTGATCAATTTCCACACGCCGCGGACAAAGATACTGGAAGCCATTCAGGCCACCTGGCCGGGCATCCAACCGGAACATGTCCATGTCTGGACCCTTCGGGGCAAGAGCCGGGAACACCGGATCGGCGGACTGTGGCAGGAATGGGAGAATCTGGGTGCACACGTGGTGGACGACGGCTGGACCCTTCCCAACGGAAGAGATGTGTTCACCGAATCGGGGACCTACGCACCCACCTATATCATCAAATCCTGGACGGACAAACACGGGAATCCCCATGTGTTCTTCGTGGACGGCTATGCGGCTTCCGCGGAGGCGATGCAGGCGGCGTCCCTGGCCCCCATGCTGGGTCTCAAGGCGTACCTGTCCGTGTTCACGTCCACATTCAAACTGCCGTACGACCGGGAACGGGAAGTGATGCGGCTGGACCCACATTCATCAGAATTTGCAGCATCCCTGGCCGCACTGATGGATGAACAACCGGATGAAGAAACGGTGGAACGGTACCGCGAAATGATCCGGGAAGGCATCGAAGCGGGCATTCCGCTGGATAAACCCTATATCACCGCAGACGATTTTTTCCCGGAAAAGAAGTGGGACGTGATGGCCATTTCGGGCTATATGCGGCCCGATCCGTACGTGGACGCCGACGGCGTCGAGGAAGTAGCACCCGGTATTTATACGGTTGTGGTGCGACAGGCCACGCCCCACGGTGACAAACGGATCACGTTCACACTCCGGCTGATGGAGACCATGAAAGAGAGCCGCCTGGTATTCAGTCCGCTGCTGAATCGGTTTTTTTACGGTGAAGATTTCGAAAGCCGGCCAATCAAGATTTCCGATTCGGGCCGGATCCGCAACGAATTGCAGACATTGTGTACCGAGGCGCTGGAGTTTTTCAACAACGGGGAACATATCCGGGTCCATTTCGACCGCATACCGGACGAGGTGATATCGCCGGAGCATCAGCAGAAGTTGCTGGAGGTATTGACCTGGTACAAGAAACACCATCCCATCTGGTTCAGCTGGCTGGAAGTGGTGCCCCCGTTATCCGGTGAGTAGTATGGCGAAGGACCCGAAACCGACCCCGAATGAACCATCGGAAATCGAACGGCTTCCCGAAGCTTCCTTCCTCCCGAAGGAAGCCACCCTCACCGGGGACCTGGAAACGTCCGGGGATGTGCAAATCGACGGGCGGGTGGAAGGGAGTGTGGTATGCACCGGAACCGCCACCATCAACGGAACGGTGAGCGGCAACGTGGATGCCGGCATCATTCTCTGTTCCGGTACGGTAAAGGGGAATCTGGCGGCCACGATCCGCGTGAAACTGCTGCGGGGCGCATTTGTTCGTGGAGACATCAAAGCGCCCTCGGTTATCCGATCCGAGGGCGCATCTCATAACGGCAAGTTGATTTTCCCCTGAGTTATCGTACTCCGGGGTAGGCCTCCAGGGCTTTTTTCATCAGTTCCATAGCACGGGCGAGCTGTTCGCAGTTGATGATGTAGGCGATGCGGACCTCGTCCAGGCCGACACCTTCGGTGGCGTAGAAGCCGTTTCCGGGTGCCACCAGTACGGTTTCGTTGTTCTCCTGGAATTCGGTCAGCATCCATCCGGCAAAATCCACCGCGTCCTTCACGGGCAATTTGGCCTGCACATAGAATGCCCCGTTGGGTTTCTTGCAGAACACGCCGTCCATTTTCATCAGACCGTCATACACCACATCACGCCGTTTCCTGTATTCGTCCCGAACCTGGTTGAAATAGGGTTTCCCCAACTTGTGAACTTCAATCGCCGCCACCTGTTCCACGGTGGGCGGACAGAGCCGGGCCTGGCCCATTTTCAGAATCGCGTCCATCACTTTCGGGTTCTTGCAGGCCACCTGACCCATGCGGGCACCGCAAAGCGAGAACCGCTTGGACAGAGAATCCACGATGATCCCGTAATCCTCAAAACCCGGTTCGGACAGAATGGAGTTGTGAGATCCTTCGTAGACAAATTCCCGGTACACTTCATCGGACACCAGGAACAGGTCATGTTTCCGGCAAAGCGCCTTGAGTGCCTCGATTTCATCCTTTGAATAGGCATATCCCGTGGGGTTGCCCGGGTTGCAGATCATGATGGCACGGGTGCGGTCCGAGATTTTCCCCTCCACTTCGGCCAGCGGCGGCAGGGCATATCCGGTTTCCGCTTTCGCCGTTACCGGTACGATTTTCACCCCGACCATGTTGGCGAAACCGTTGTAATTGGCATAGAAGGGCTCCGGAATGATCACTTCATCACCGGGATCGGTAATGGCGGCCATGGTGAAAATAATGGCCTCGCTGCCGCCCGTGGTAACCAGTACCTCGTCCGCGCTTACCTGAATTCCGTTGGCTGCGTAATACCGGGACAAGACCTCGCGGTATTCCGGGAGTCCGCCCGACGGACCGTACCGGATCACCGGTTCGGGATAATTACGGTAGACATCCATATATTCGGTCGGGGTTTCGATGTCCGGCTGTCCGATATTCAATGGATAAATGCGGCTCCGTTCATGGCGCACTTTGAGAAAAGCCCCTTCCAGACGGCGCATCGGGGATGCGGGCTGACGGGTGCCTCGGCGTGAAATGTCTTTAGCCATGGGTCACTCCTGATTCTGCGCGATGAAACGCGCAGTGGATCTTCGATTCATTATAAACACGGGAAAAGGAAACCGTAAACAGCGGATATGCCGTCAGGTAATAAACGACGTGGCGTAGTATGCGATGGAAAAGTAGGTCACCAGTCCGATCAGGTCATTGGAAGCCGCAACAAACGGACCGGTGGATACGGCAGGGTCCACCCCCAGTTTCTTCAGTACAATGGGCAACAGCGATCCGTAAACGGATGAAATGACAATGGCGGTAAACATAGCCGCCGCCACGCTTCCCGGCAGGATGAATGTTCCGGCAACATCGTTGGGTTTCAGCAGGTAACTGAAAATGAACGCCACAATCCCGAAAATCAGGCCGATCAATGCCCCCACTTTGATCTGGTTCACGAAAATGCCCCGCCACTGGTTTTCATCCACCCGCTGCAAGGCCAGTTCACGGGCCATAATCGTGGTGCTCTGAATGCCGATGTTCCCCGCCGTGGCGTTGATCATGGGCATGAATACCACGTAGGCCGCAAAATACAGGAATGTGGCCTCGATCCGGTGCAGCAGCGACGCCACGATGAATGTGCCCACCAGTGCCGGCAGCAGCCACGGGATACGGATCCGGGCAATTTTCCAGGGGTTGCCCCGGTACAGAAGTTCCTCTTCGGTGGTACCGGCCATGCGGTAGAAGTCTTCTTCCGCTTCTTCCCGGATAACGTCGATAACGTCGTCAACCGTAATAATACCGGCCAGTTTGCCTTCCAGGTCCACAACCGGTATGGCCAGCAGGTCGTACTGGGAAACCAGAGACGCCACTTCCTCCTGGTCCATGTCCACCGTAACGGAGATCGGATGCTGGGTCATGATGTCTTTCATGGGCACCGTCGGACTGGAAAGCAGCAGTTGGCGCAGGGACAACACGCCGGACAGTCTTCCGTGTTCATCCACCAGGTAGAGGTAGAACACCATTTCCGCTTTCTCTTCCAGCTGCTGGAGTTGTTCAATGGCTTCTTTCACGGTCAGGTTGTCCAGCAGCGAGAAATAGTCGGTTGTCATGATCCGGCCGGCGGTGTCGTCCGGATAGAGCAGCTGTTCTTCCACCTGCGGAGTGTCCTGGATGAGGCTCAGGACCGATTCCCGCCGGTCATCGGGCAGCAGTTCCACAATGGAAACGGCGTCATCGGTGTTCATCAACCGGAGAATGGATGCGAGGGTATTGTCATCCAGATCGGCACAGAGTTCCACCAGGATGGGTTCGTCAATTTCAATCAGGATTTCCGCCGCCTGCTCCACCGCCCGTTTCACCAGGAACCCGAACAGGGTATGGCGGTCCACCGGTTTGACGGTTTCCAGGGCGTTTGCCAGTTCGGACGGGTGCACTTTCTTGACCAGGTTCAGCAGGTTGCCGAATGCACTCCGACGCATGAACTTCTTCATCGATTCGGCGATAAATGCTACTTTCGGATTAACCATGCGTCCTCCGGCAATTCAACGATTCCGTCCATTCATTATACCCGAAAGATCCGTCCGGGACGACTCTCTTTCCCCATGAACAACCGCAACCCATACAATCCAAACACAAACCCGCCAACATGAGCAAACCAGGCCACGCCACCGCCTCCCGCGCCCAACGACAGGAGACCGTTGAACACCTGAAACAGGACCCAGAACCCGATAAACACCAGGGCCGGAATCATCACAATATCAATGAAGATGAAAATGAAAATGAAGGTACGAACCCGCGCCTGGGGGAACATCAGCGCATAGGCGCCCAGCACACCGGATACGGCCCCGCTGGCGCCGATCACCGGAATGGCCGCACCGGCAAAGAACAGAACATGGGCCAGTGAGGCCACAACACCCGCGGACAGGTAGAAAACCAGGAACCGGAACCGTCCCATCCGGTCCTCCACATTGTCCCCGAACAGCCAGAGAAACCACATATTCCCCGCCAGGTGAAGAAAATCAGCGTGAACGAACAGCGATGTAAACAGGTTGAGCGGCGGCGGAAGCAATGTGGATCCCACCAGGTTACGCATATGGGTCAGTTCCACCGGAATCAGGCCCAGTTCAATGATTCCGCGCCGGTATCCTTCCATCCCCTTGCTCAGAAAAATCAGATATACCAGGACATTCACGGCAATGAGTCCAATGGTCACCACCGGGGTCCGGCTGGTGGGATTGTCGTCTCGATAGGGGAAAAACACGGTTCCGCCTCCTGTTCATTCTTCCTCGCTGTCCGGGACAGCCGTCCCATCCTACCCCATGAAACGGATTCCGGGCAACTCCAGCCCCGTTGTTTTTGGCTTCACAGTGAGATTGGGGGTTGTATTTCGTCCCCACAGTGTATAATTGTGGCAGATTTTTTGTTCTTTGTTATCGGCTCATCATTTTCAGGGGAGGAAAGTTTTATGAGCTATCTGAGTCAGGTGTTCGATGGGCTCGTCGCCCGCAATCCCGGAGAAGACGAATTTCATCAGGCAGCGAAAGAGGTTTTCGAATCTCTCGAAATCGCTGTTGCACAACACCCCGAGTTTGAGCGTACGAGACTGATCGAACGGCTGGTGGAACCCGAACGGGTCGTGATGTTCCGCGTACCCTGGTTGGATGACCGCGGAGAAGTCCAGGTCAACCGCGGGTTCCGCATTGAGTTCAACAGTGCGATCGGGCCTTACAAAGGCGGTCTTCGTTTCCATCCGTCCGTAAAAATCGGTATCCTGAAGTTCCTCGCTTTCGAGCAGATCTTCAAGAACGCCCTCACCGGCATTCCGATGGGCGGCGGCAAGGGTGGTTCCGACTTTGATCCCAAAGGAAAATCCGACAATGAAGTGATGCGCTTCTGCCAGAGCTTCATGTCCGAGCTGTTCCGTCACATCGGTGCCTATACCGACGTTCCCGCCGGCGACATCGGCGTGGGCGGCCGGGAAATTGGCTTCCTGTACGGACAGTACAAACGGCTGAAAAACCAGTTTGAAGGCGTGCTGACCGGCAAAGGCATCAACTGGGGCGGCAGCTGGGTTCGGAAAGAAGCGACCGGTTACGGTCTCGTTTACCTGGTTCAGCACTTCCTGAAAGATGTTCATAACACCGACCTGAAGGGCAAGGAAGTTGCCATGTCCGGTGCCGGCAATGTTGCCATCTATGCAACCGAAAAGGTTCATCAGCTGGGCGGCAAAGTCATTACCATGTCCGATTCCCGCGGCTGCGTGATCGACAAGGAAGGCATCGACCTGGATCTGGTGAAGGAAATCAAGGAAGTCCGCCGCGGTACGCTGCGTGAATACGTTGAAAAACGGACCAAAGCCGAGTACAGCGACAATCGTGACGATGTCTGGCAGGTCAAGTGCCATGCGGCTATGCCGAATGCCACCCAGAACGAACTGGACCTCAACTCCGCCAAAGCGCTGGCAGCCAACAACTGCCTGGTGGTCGGCGAAGGCGCCAACATGCCCACCACGCTGGACGCCACCAAGTTCCTGCTGGGAACCGACACCGGTTTCCTGCCGGGCAAAGCGGCAAACGCCGGTGGTGTTGCGGTTTCCGGTCTGGAAATGGCCCAGAACAGCTACTTCACCCAGTGGCCGTTTGAAACGGTTGACAAGAACCTGCAGGGCATTATGACCAACATCTGGACCAACATTTCCGATACGGCGAAGAAGTATGGCGTGGAAGGCAACTATGTCCACGGCGCCAACATCGCCGGGTTCATGAAGGTCGCCAACTCCATGATGGATCAGGGAGTTGTCTGATTAAGTGAAAACAACAATATAACGAGTCAGGTATAAAGCCATTTGGAATCCGGGCGGCGACAGCCGCCCTTTTTTTGTGCTTGTTCCCGTTTTGCGTCACCGATTCAGGAAGGGAACAGGACAGGTATGCGGTTATCGGTTTCCGTTGAACGTGATGATTCCCCGGCCGGAGCGGCCGTCAATTCTCGCGGTAATGGGATGCTGCAGGCGAACGTGCCGCAGGTAACCGGTCTCTTTCATCGCCGGCTGAGCGGCCAGCCATTCCCAGTCCACATAGTTCCGGTCATCCGTCCTGCCGATATAGAAGTACCCCAGTTTCATGGACACCATGTTGTGAAAGAAGTGGCTGCCGTGGGAGGGGTCCACCCGGAAGTTTTCCAGGCTGGCTTCCACGAAAATACGGGCCTGTGACACCTGGGAAAACTCCACCGGAATGCCCAGCCAGGGATCCGAGGTGGCCCACCGGCCGAACCCGATCAGCAGGCAAGTCCGGTCTTCCGCTTCCAGTTTCCGGTTCAATTCACCGATCTCCCGGGCGATGTCGTGGGTTTTGGAGGGAGCAAATTTCTCCGGCATCACATAAATGACGTCCGTGATGTCAGTAAAGACGCCGTTGCCCAGGGCATGGGCGGAACGGGCCACCGCCGGGATGTCTCCCAGCTCATCCACCGCGACCTCTTCCGATTCTTTTCCCGCCACCATGGGACGGACCTGGAGGAAGTTGAAGTCCCCCCGCCAGTCCCCGTTTCGTTCCAGGTTTACCGCAAACTCGATTTCCACAGGCAAACCGAACGCTTCCTGCCCGATAGCCAATGCTTCGTTCAGGATTTCGCTCAGCGGGAACATCCGGTATTTCAGGATGTGGGCAAACGTCACCACCTTCGGGCCGTCCAGTGCAACGGAATCCCGGATCTTGCCGTCCGTCGGACAGTATGTGCTGCCCACAAAAAACAGGGTGTCGTCTTCAAGGGCGGTTTTCAGGTCGTTTCTTACCAGACTGAATTCTTCATTGCTCCGGATTTTCAATTCCGGATTGCTCATGTCCAGTGCATAGAACCATTGCTGCGAATTGCTCATCAGTTCCCCGACCGATCCGAAGGGAGCCGCCGCGCCGGGATTGCTGGGGGAAAACCGGTATACCTGTTCCCCTTCCACCACGGCCCGTCCCAGCCCCAGGGCCAGATAGGCGACACCGTCCTCCGGTTTCATACCGGTAAACGGATAGAAATTGTAGGACTGGGCAACGCCGGAAATCACCGGGTAGAACCGGTCCCCATACCGTTTCCCCACAATTTCCTGCACGATCACACCCATTTTTTCTTCCTCGATCCGGAAATTGGAACTGCGTGCATACTGTTTGGGCGACTGATAGTACACCGAGGCATATACCAGCTTGACGGCTTCCAGCAGCTGGCGCTCCCGGACTTTCCGGCTCTCATGGCTGTTGGGCAGCATGATGGTGAAGTAGAGACCCGCAAACGGCAGCGCCTTGGAGTCTTCCAGCAGGGAAGAGGACCGCACGGCGATCGGGGCGTTCACGTCTTCCAGCAATTTTCTCAGCCCTTTCCGGATGGAATCCGGGACGCGTGCCTTGCGGAAAAGCCGGTTGACCTCTCGGTCAGTCTTGCAGGCCAGGGCCCGTTCGTGGAGATCGTTCCTGGCGATGAACTCGTCGAACAGATCGGTACTCAGTACAAAGGTGTTGGGAATCCGGATATTCACGCCTTTCTGGCTGAAGCGTTCCCGGATCCGCGGCAGCAGCGTGTTGAGAAATGCGATGCCCCGTGCTTTTCCACCAATGGACCCGCTGCCCAGGCGCACAAAATGATGGCGCTGATCAAACCGGGTGGGCCCGAAATCCGTAATGGTGCCGCTCAGTTCACGGGAAAGGAAGGTGTTGAGTGTATTGGCGATAAAGTGGCGTACCGAGTCCACATTGTCGAAGTCGGACATTTTCTTGGGCCGGAGCACCTCCGCCATCTCAAATTCACCGCGTGCCCTGAGCCAGATGGAGATATGGTTACGGGATGCATGGTATTCCAGACTTTCAACCGGAACCGTCCGCAGAACCCGGATCATGTTCTCGATATCCTGGGCCCGGGCTACTTCGGTACCGTCCGGCAGGCGGAAACAGAAATCTCCGAACCCGTAATTGTCCAGCATGAAGTCTCTCAGTTCCTGCTCCATCTGGGGAGAAGCCTTGTGGATATAGGCAAATCCTTCGGATTTAGCGATTTCATCCACACCGTCCTCCAGGGACTGAATCAGGATCGGGATGTCCGGAATTTTGTGCCGCACCAGCCGCGCCAGTTCCAGACCCGCCTCGGGGTCCAGACGACCGTCACGTGGAAACCGCACATCGGTGATCACGCCCAGCAGGTTTTTCCGGTACCGGTCCATCAGTTTCAGGGCCTCTTCGTACGTCTCCGCCAGGATAATCTTGGGACGTGCCCGGACCCGCAGCAGCCGCTGATAGTCGTTCACCGAAGCGGAAATCAGATACCGGGTCTGGCTGAGAACTTCGGTGTAGAGAATGGGGAACAGGTAGGAATAGTACCAGGGGGAATCTTCCACCAGCAGGATGACCTGGACCCCGTTCGCGGTATCGGGAGGTGCGTTTTTCTTGTCTTCCACATACTTGATGATGGCCAGCAGGATCTTGGTGTCTCCAAACCAGTAGAACACCTTGTCGATCGTCTGAAGACGGCGCCTGGACAGCAGCAGATCCGGGGAAACCGGCTCATAGGTCAGCATCACCACGGGCAGCCCGGGACGGATCTCCTTGGCCTTTCGGCCGAATTCCAGCGGATCCATGCCCGGCAGATGGGGCATGGTGATCACCACATCGAATTTTTCTCTCTTCAGCAGCTCCAGGGCCTCGGTCGCGGAGGAAACCCGGATGATTTTCGGAATGAACCGCAAATTCAGGTCCACGTATTCACTGAAAATCCGTTCGGATATCCGGCCGTCTTCTTCCAGCACGAATGCGTCATACATGCTGGAAACCAGGAGGATTTCCCGCACCCGGTACTGCATCAGATCATGAAAGCCGCTGAATTTCGGAGTATAGTCGCCGTCCAGATTGTGCATGTTTACCTCCGGTCCATGATAAAGGAAAGCCCAGTCAGATGCAATGGATGCAAGTGTCACGGGATCGTGTACAATAAAGGATTGATCACAAAAGACCACGGGGAGGCATATGCGACCCGAAGCACAGGAACGTGCATTCATCATCAGCCGCATGATCACCAAGTATCCGGTACTGGCCGACCAGGTGAGGCGTGCCATGCGCCGGATTCTGGCCGAAGAGGGACACATTACCAGTGCGGCCATCCTGGAGGAAGCGCGGCTGAAAGCGATCGAAGATCAGAAAAAAGAAGGCCTCACCGCACCGCTCGCCCAGGAACCGGCGGAACGCTGGGAATTCCGGGTCATTGAACACTACCGTCAGTTGACCGACTACTATTTTGCCTGCTATCACCCGGTCGAAGACGCCGTTGCCATCATGGACGAGATCAAGTTCCAGCACATGGACCTGCACAATGTGCTGGAAGACGGAGAAACCACGGTGGAAATGATGGGTCAGGCGGAACGCTTCCGCGCCGGTACCGTCGGTGAAGAGGATGAAGCGGCCGAGGAACTGCTGCGGGTAAACCTGATCAAGAACCTGTTCAGCGATCAACTGGAGTTCATCGGCGTAGCCAAACGCATCTTTACCCTGCATGACCTCCAGGAAATCAAGGCACGGATTATCGGCACCGGAAAAGTCGGAGGCAAAGCGGCCGGAATGCTGCTGGGCCATGCCATGCTGCTCAGAGAACGGGAACAGAACCCGGATACCCCGGAAATCCGGATTCCGGCCTGCTATTTTCTGGGTTCCGACGTGTTTTACCAGTTTTTTGAAGAGAACGAAGTGGATTTCTATCGGGTCCAGAAATACAAGTCCATGGAACAGGTCCGCAGGGAATACCCGAACATCTGTGAGACCATTCAGCAATACGGCTTTCCGGGTACGGTCGTCATCAAGCTCAGAAATCTGCTGAACAAATTCCAGGACACGCCGCTGATCGTCCGGTCTTCATCGCTGCTGGAAGACAATGTCCGGACCTCGTTCGCGGGCAAGTATGAGAGCGTGTTCGTCGCCAACTCCGGTACCCCGGAAGAGAATCTGGAAGAACTCCTTACCGCAATCCGAACGGTCTATGCCTCGGTCTTTTCGCCGGACGTGATCGCCTACCGGAAAGAAAAGAACCTGCTGGATTATGACGAGCGCATGGCCATCCTGATCCAGAATGTCGTCGGCCGCAAACGGGGTTCCATGTTCTCTCCCTACCTGGCCGGAGTGGGATTCTCACTGAACATGTTCCGCTGGTCCGAACGGCTCAATCATGAAGACGGCATGCTGCGACTGGTCATGGGCCTGGGCACACGGGCAGTGGGTCGCGTGGGCAACGATTACCCCCGCATGGTGCCGCTGACCGATCCTTCCCTGCGACCGGAAAAAGATCCGCGGGAGATTCTCAAATACTCGCAGAAACAGATCGATCTGTTGAATCTGGAGACCCGTCAGCTGGAAACCATTTCGGTTCAGAATGCCGAGACTGTCTTTCACCGTAACGAAATCACACCCGCCATGTCGCTGTTCAAGGACGGCTATATTTTGGATTCCTGGTTCGACAAAGGGGAAACCGATCGGCTGGTGGTCACCATGAATGAGGTTCTGCGGGAAGCATTCCCCAAGAAATACAAGCAGTTGCTCGACATTCTGCACAGGGGATGGGGCATGCATGTGGACACCGAATTTGCGGTGGACTTCAACCCGGAAACCCGTCATATGACCATTTACCTGCTTCAGTGCCGGCCGCTGGCCATGAACCGGCAGATGGCCCCTGTTGAAATACCGGAATCACCGGACGAAAGCGCCGTCTTCTTTCAGAGTTCCGGCATTACACCCTGCGGTGTCGCACGGGACATCCGATATATCGTATCCGTCAACCCGGACAGTTACCACGCACTTGAAAATGAACATGAAAGGCGGCAGGTGGGTCAGCTGGTGGGACGTCTGAACCGGGTGCTGCCGGCGAAGGGATTCATCCTGATCGGTCCCGGCCGATGGGGCACGGTGGACGTCAAACTGGGGGTTCACGTGGGCTACAGCGACATCTCCAATGCCGCCGTGCTGATTGAACTGGGCGAAGGGGAACAGGGGTTCACCTCCGAAGTGTCATACGGGACCCATTTCTACCTGGACCTGATCGAAGCCCAGATTTACCCCCTCTCCATTCTGATGGACCGGGAAGGAACGACGTTCAACAAGGATTTCGTGGAAAACGCCCGCAACTGCCTGGGGGACCTCTTGCCGGATGATAAGGGAAAAGAACATCTGGTCAAAGTCGTTGACGTGCCGGCCGAAGCAGACGGAGAGTTCCTCTCGGTTTACATGAGCATCCGGAAAGGCCGTTCACTGGCGGTATTCGAAAAGCCATGATTACTTCACCGGACAATCCCCAGCTCAAGGCACTGGCAAAACTGACCACCCGGAAATACCGGCGCCGGGAAAACCGGTTTCTCGTGGACGATCCGATTATTCTGAGGGAAGCCATGGCCGCGGGCGCTGAACCGGACATGGTGTTCCTGAGCCGGGAAATGGACCTGCCCGGACATCTGCCCGTTACCGAGGTGGCCGAACCGCTGCTGGCCCGGATTTCCGATCAACCTTCCTTTTCGGGTATGATCGCCCGGTTTGAGATTCCCCGATTCGATCCGGAAAAACCCGTTCAACGGACGTTGATACTGGAAAACGTCCAGGACCCGTCCAACCTGGGTGCGATTCTGCGCAGCGCGGTGCTGTTCGGTGTGGACACCGTGTGGACAACACCCGATTGCGCCGATTGCTGGTCCCTGAAAACCGTCCGTAGTGCCAAAGGAGCCATGTTTCATCTGAACATCGACCGGACTGAGCTGGAGACCATTCTGGCAGAAACACAAGACCGGGGATTGCCCCTGGTCGGTGCGGACACCCGCGGGGGCAGGGACCCCGGCAGTCTCTCCGCACTTCCGTCCTTTGCGCTGGCCGTGGGTAACGAAGGACAGGGCCTGTCCGATACCCTGCGGAAACACTGCGCCCATCTGGTCACCATTCCCACCACCGGCAAACTGGAATCCCTGAATGTTGCAGCGGCTGCCGCCATTATGCTGAACGCCCTCTATCACCCTTGAATGCGCGGGTTTTCTCCATAACAAAATTGCAATTTCCTTCTTGACAAGAACGGGGGCGGTTAATACAATCTGAGGGCTGTCGGGGCCACGTTTCTTTGGTCTTCGGCCAACAGTTGGGCCCATAGCTCAGTTGGTAGAGCATCTGCCTTTTAAGCAGGGAGTCGATGGT
>DAINNF010000064.1:0-14636 GCA_036736005.1 Acidobacteriota bacterium | reverse complement strand
CCATCCCGCCATCCGGATTGTCCGTCAACCCAACAGTGGTGTTGCGGCCGCCCGCAACCGGGGCGTTTCCGTAAGCAGTGGGGAATTGATCGCTTTCCTGGACCAGGATGACTGGTGGACACCCGATAAGCTGGACAAACAGATCGCCGTTCTACAAAGCGAACCGGAACTGGGGTTTGTCCTGGCCCATCAGCTGATCCGGCTCTCACCCGGGGTATCGAAACCCGGATGGCTGAAACCGGAACAGGTGGACAATCCCTGTGTCGGCTATTTGCCGGGAACATTGCTCGTGCGTCGGACAACAGTTGACCGGATCGGACCCTTCAATACCGGGTACCGGTCGGGAAGCGACAGCGAGTGGTTCTTCCGGGCCAAAGATCAGGGCGTTCCCATGAAAATACTGGACGATGTCCTGCTCCACCGGGAAATCCACTCGCACAATCAATCCCATGATACCGCCACCGCCAACCAGGAGTTGTTGCGGATGGTCCGGGCCTCCCTGAAACAGAGAAGGGACCGGTAATGACCGCGATTGCTGTCATTATTCCGGTGTACAACGGCGCCCGATACCTGCAGGAGGCCCTGAACAGCGTCTTTCTGCAGACCCGCCCCGCAGACAAGATCATCGTGATCAACGACGGCTCGACAGATGGGACAGCGGAGCTGCTGAAGAGACTGGACAGGGACAATATGATGGTCATTCATCAGGAAAACGCCGGGGCAGCGGCGGCCAGAAACCGGGGTATCGAACAATCCGATGCAGACCTGATCACGTTTCTTGATGCGGACGACCTGTGGGATCCAGCTAAGCTTCGCATCCAGGAAGATTTCATGAACGCACACCCGGACATCGGATATGTCACCTGTCAGCTGATCGAATTTCATTCGCAGGAGTTGACGGATGAACAACGGGACCGGACTCCACTCAGAACCGGCAATCAACCGGCCATGCTGCCCAGTAGCGCCATGATCCGCCGATCGGCATTCGATCATGCCGGTCTGTTTGACCCCCGATGGAAAACCGGTGAGTTTCTGGACTGGTGCTTCCGTGCGGATGAGAACGGCATCCGGAACAGCCGACTTCAGGAGGTACTGGTCAAACGCCGCATCCATAACGGCAACCTGGGCCGGACCGCCGCTGCCAAGACGGACTATCACCGGATCATCAAAGCCTCCCTGGACCGGAAGAGGGGACATCGGTCATGACCCGTACCGGTAGTTGCCTGCCCGACTCGACCCAACAGTTGTTGATTCGAACGCTGCTTGCCCCGCCCGAACACCGTGAACAGTGGTGGCAGGAATGGAACCGCCGGATTTCCCTGGACGAACTGGATCCCGGATCGCTGCGACTGCTGCCGTTGCTGTATGTGCGCCTCAAAGAGTCGGGGATGGGGGAGCAACATCTGAAACGGTACCGGGGTATTTATCGGCATTACTGGTACCGGAACCGGGTATACCTGGGTCACCTCGATCTTATATTGGCTGAATTGAACCGCCATGCCATCACACCGGTTCTGTTGAAAGGACTTCCACTGGCATTGAGGGTCTATTCCGATCCGGGATTGCGTCCCATGCTGGACATGGACCTCCATGTCTCACCGGACCGGCTCAAGGAAACCGTATTGTTGTTGACGGAAGGCGGTTGGACCGCCGATCAGGTCCCGCCTGAAGAACCGGATGAACGCTGGCTGGCTGCCGTGAAAGCCGTGCATCTGTCCCACCCGGACGGTATATCCATTGATCTCCATGGTACCTGGATGGCGGAAATCGCCGACCCGTTGCTCGATCGGGAAATGGAACGTCGTGCCACTTCGTTCCGATTCGCAAAGGGCGAAGCCCGGCTGCCCGATCCTTCCGATCTGTTGTTTCACACCATCGTCCATGGTTACCGCTGGAACAGCCTGCCCCCGTTCCGCTGGATTGTCGACGCAGCACAACTGATTCAATCTACGGGGGATCAACTGAACATGAGCCGGATTGTCCAAACGGCCGAACGCTACCATCTCCGCAAACGGCTGATGAACGGACTGCTGCACCTTCGTCAACAGATGGAAGCGGTTGGACTCGATACAGACTTCATCCCGGAAACAGAAGACGGATACAATGCGCCGAAATGGGAACGGATGGAACATCGGCTCAAGACCTCGGAATCAGAGTTTCTGGCAAGAACCGGAAATCTGTTGTTTGACTGCTGGAGATGGATACGACGCTTTCAGGGCAAAGAACGGTATGTTGAGTTGTTCAACCATCTCAAACTGCGCTGGCACGTTCATCACACGACCGGTTTGCCGGTGGAAGCGGTGCGCCGTGTCCATCGACGGATGCGGGGAAAACCCGGAAACCAGCGTAATGGATAAACTGCTCTGCCAGTTCAGTCATCATCGATGTGCCTCCACCTGGATCAACAACATCATGCGGGATCTGTGCCGGACACTGGGCTTTCGGTTTGCCGTAGTGCACCGAACCGACCAGCTGGGTGAGGATCCCGAAGGGTTCATCCACCATCACCGTATCAATTTCCTGGTACTTTCCAATGCCGATTACAGCCTCACAGACCGGTTACCCCCATTCAGAGGATTTCATGTGATCCGTGACCCGCGGGATATCGCAGTATCCAGTTACTTCTCTCACCTGGTTTCCCACCCGGTTGATGACTGGCCGGAACTGGCGGATCACCGGAAGGAACTGGCCGCCATGGATAAACGGGAAGGACTGCTGTGGGAGATCCGGACCTGCCGCAACCAGCAGTTCAGGGAAATGGAAAACTGGAACTACCGGGACCCCCGGATCGTGGAATGGAAAATGGAGGACATCATCCGGAAACCTGCAGCAGGATTTAACGCCATTTTGAAGTTTCTGGGCTTCAATATGACACCCCGTTCCTCAGCCGGGACTGCGATCCGTTCTCTGCTGAACCGGATAGCCGCCCTCGCATGGCACATTCGATTCGGACACGTTCATGGAGCCATACGTGAACCGGGCGGACCACTCCCTGTTGACCGTATCCCGGCGAAACTTCTTGAAGAAACACTGCACCGCCATCGGTTTGTCGTCAAGTCGGGCGGCAGAGCCCCCGGTCATACCGATGTGTCCAGTCACTATCGTTGCGGACAACCGGAAGACTGGAAAAATCATCTGGAACGTGTTCACCTGGATGCGCTCATGGAAACCTATCCCGGTCTGCTCCAACACCTGGGCTATGGAACCGGCATATAAAAAAGAGCGCATTCAGATTCTGACACAAATTGTCAAACGGTGACAAAAAGTGTCACTTTCCGTATGAGCTGAAGACCTAACTACTTGATTTCATGGAATACGAAGATTCTGGCATGAGACTGGCATCTAATATAGCGTCTGATTATTTCGAAGGAGGTTTCTGATGAAGAAACAAAAAGGTTTTACCCTGATTGAATTGCTGATCGTTGTTGCGATCATCGGTATTCTGGCCGCCATCGCGATCCCGGGTTACCTGGGTGCACAGGCACGTGCAAAGCGGAACGCCGTAAAAGAAAACGCCGCCAACCTGGCGAAGGAAGTCATGAACTTTGCATCTGCATGGTCACAAGCTGATCCAGACGAACGCTGGGGCGACCTGAACCAGGATGGAACCCCTCAGGACTTGTCTGGTTATGGAACACTTTATGACTTGGCAGGTGCCATCGTTGCTCAGCATCCGAACTTTGTGGGGACTCAGCTCACCAGCCCGTATGATGGAACAGCCATGTGTGTTATGGGCGCTGGCAGTGATGCCGGACATATTTACGTGGAACAGAGGGGTAACAACTCTGTATTCATCAGCGGATACGCTTACAGCCTGCAGGATGGAACCACATCAGAAGAAGTATACGCTCAGGTTGTGAGTGTCGAGTAACAGATAGTTCATCAACCTACGATTGCAAGGAAGAGCCCGCCTTTTGGCGGGCTTTTTTTGGTCCAAATGACTCCCTCCTCTGCGATACAATGACAGCAGATCAACTCATTGAAAGGTCATAATTGATTGTGGACAGATACCGTTCCTTTGCAGGGAAATACCTGAGAGATCCGACAGACAATGGCTGGATACAGCTGTTCCGTTACGGATTTGTGGGCGGCACCGCCTTCCTGGTGGATTTCGGACTGCTGGCCGCCTTCACCGAACTGGCGGGATTCAATTACCTGGTTTCCGCCGCACTCTCCTTTATCGCCGGGTTGACCATCAACTACCTGCTCAGCGTCACATGGGTTTTTGCCTCCAGGAAACTGTCAAGCCGACAGGCCGAGTTTACCCTTTTTACCGTCATCGGGGTGGTGGGACTCGGATTCAACGAGCTGTTCATGTGGATTTTCACGGACGGACTGGGGTGGCACTATCTGGTATCCAAGATTGTAACCACGGCTGTTGTCTTTCTGTGGAATTTTCTGGCCCGTCGCTTTCTGCTGTTTCACACAAGCGTACAACCACACATCTCCAGCAGAGGTTTGGACAAATCAACAGGGCACGGAACGGAGCGTGAATGACAGTGACCGGCCAACACATTCGCTCGCACGACAACAATCGGATCTTCAATATCGTGGCGGTCGTTCTGTTGGCTGCAACCGCTTTTGTCATTCGCTGTCATTCCTGGCCGCTTGTTTTTTCAGGCGGCCGTTTTCTTCCCGACATGCCCGACGTGTTCTATCACCTGCGTTTACTGGAGCTCATACAGAACGGCACCTTCCACACCCCGCTGCTGGATCGTTATATCCTTTTTCCTTCCGGCAGCTTTGTTTTCTGGCCTGCCGGCTTTGACCGACTGATGGCATCGGCCCAGATCCTCTTTCGTTCCGTCACCGGAAACGACAGACTGGCGTTGCACGGTGTCGCATTTCTGGTACCGGCAATGGGTTCCGTCACGCTGGTGGTCCTGTACCGCATTTTTCTCAAACACGTAAAACAGTGGACCATCGCGGCGGCATTGCTTCTGCTCCCGGTCACATCCATTTCACTGACCGGCAATTCCGCAATCGGTCGTATTGATCACCAGGTAATGGAAACCCTGCTGTTCGCCGGCATGCTGTGGTGCATACAGAACTCACTGTCATTCCGCACCCGCATTCATTCCATTTCTCTGGGGTTCCTGATGGGAGGAGGTCTTTGGATCTGGAACGGGATGATGGTTTATGCCGCACTGATGCATGGTTTCTTCTTCATGGCATGGATAGCAGAGATGCAGAGACCCGGTCTGCTGGAAAACTGGCGGGACACGGCACTTTCGGCCCTGGGATCAGCCATGCTTGCTGTTCTTGCTGTGGGGACATTCCACCTGTTTCCGTTCTCATCGGTATACCTCTCGTTCTTCCATGTCACGCTCTACGGAATCGGCGCCTGCGTGCCGGGGATTGTCCTGATCATGCGCGGCAAAGGACATATTCGAACCACCGTTGCAGTTGTGGCGGTCCTGCTTGTCCTTCTGATCGGGATCGGCATCATTTATGGGAAACCATTACTGGACATTCTGACACAGAAAGATCCGGTCAGTCGTTTCGCTCCCGAATCCCGTGGTTTTTTTTCGGTGTATACCTGGCCCGTCCTGTTCCACCAGCCGCTGTTGTACCTGTCCCCGTTTGCATTGTGGGGACTTGTTACCGGTGTCCGGTCAGATGACAAACGGGCCCTGTCCTCCGGAATGTTGACGCTGACAATTGCACTGGCCATCCTGGCCGCCTTCCAGATCCGATTCCTGCCGGCATTCGAGCTGACAACCGCCGTTTCACTGGCTATATGGATCGGACCGTTGACAACGTCCCGGAAACAGCTGACTTCTTTTGCTCTGCCTGCCCTGTTTTTACTCACCGTTCCGGCCCTGAACCTGTTCATGACACAAGCTGAACGGGCGGCGCAAACGAAGCCGACCATGATACCGATGGCCCACGCGCTTACCTGGCTCAGAGAACATTCTCCTGAACCCGGCAATTATCTCCATCCTGCAAAGCCGCTTCATCCGGGATACAGTGTTTTCTGTCCGGACTGGACATACGGTCACTGTATCGTCTACTGGGGACACCGCCCTGTCATCGCGACACCGTTCGGAGCCACACCGGAGTTCCGGTCAGGAATTGAAGCATGTGTTGCCGGTATTCGCTGCGGGACAGTAACTGGGTTCCACTCATTCTGTGACAACCATGGGATCCGGTATGTCATCACACTGGACTCCCGCAATGTGAGGCAAATGGAACGGGAAGCGGCGTCGCAACAGACCGTTTCCTATTATCACTTCCTTCATGAAAGCTCGCCGGAAACAAGCGGCAGCGAGCCGTTTTTCCGATTGGTGTACAATTCTCCATATCAGCAGAACGGAATCCCTGCCATCCGTATCTTTGAAGTTCAGGCAACCGATCCGGATGTTCGAACTGCTGTACCGATGAACGCGGATATGCCGGGAAAGGAACCGAGCCATGAATGACACATCCGCTGTCCTGTCCGGAAGAGAAAAATGGCCGGTCACCTGGACGGCCGTATTGACAGCGATTGCAGCCCTTCTGCTGTTCATCGTCGTCCGCGCTCATGAACCGTGGGCGGACGAGTCCCAGGCCTGGCTGCTGGTTCGCGACCTCTCTCTCTCCGACCTGCTGTTTCATTACCTGCGGTATGAAGGACACCCGTCCCTCTGGTACCTGATCCTCTATCTCCCCGTCAAAGCCGACTTGCCTTATCCCTGGATCAATCTGATTTCATGGCTTGCCGCCGTTGCCGGGATCTGGATTTTTCTGCGCCATGCACCCTTTCCGTTCTATCTGAAAATCCTGCTGCCATTCACTTACTTCATTTTCTACCAGTATGGTGTAATCGCCCGCAACTATGCTCTGATTCCAGTACTGCTGTGGATTGTCGCCGTCCTGTACCGGAAGCGAATGGCCCATCCTGTCGCATTCACGACAATGCTGATTCTGCTGGCAAACACCAGCCTTCATGGAACGGTCCTGGCAATCTCACTGGCACTGTTTTACCTGTACGATACGATCGGAAGCTGGAACAACCTGTCACCGCATGACAGAAAACGCACGGTCGCAACACTGGGCGTCTTCGGCTTATCGCTGATCCTGCTGTGGCTGCAATTGAGATGGCCCAACGGACTCGTATATACCGTGGGCACCGTGGCGAAAGAACCCCTGTTCATAATCAACACCTCCTTGACCGCGATCCCGTGGCTGTCTCTGATGATCTGGGGTGCACTGATGGTGTGGCTCGCCCGTCAACAGGTCTTACTGCTGTATACCATCAGTCTCGCAGGCCTGCTGATCCTGTTGTCCCGTGTATGTAAACTCTGGCACGAGGGAATGCTGTTTCTGCTGCTGGTCTGGGTACTCTGGCTGGCATTCGACCGGTATCATGACAGAACCACGGGGAAGGAAGAGACCTTTTCTGACCGTATTTTCCGGGTATTCGCGCAGGCGGGAATGGGCATCATGCTGGCCGTTCACGTGATCTGGAGCGTATATGCCTGCCGGTTTGACCTGCATCATCCCTATTCAGGAGCGCCCGCCTGCGCGGCCTACCTCAAAACACATCAACTGGACACAGGTGGTCTGTTCATGGTGGGATTCAACGGGATCGGTGTGTTACCGTACTTTGACGCCAACATTTTTTCCAACTACAATCAGGGTAAAGACTTCTGCTTCTGGTGGTGGTCGACGGACAATCCGCGGGTCCGGTATCATCTGGAACCGGAACTGTTCGGATATCTGGACTGGATTGCGGAGGAAAAACCCGACATGATCCTGTTCGGGTTGAATGAACCCCGTTCCGAAAGATTGCTGATTCGACTGCTTGAAGCCGGAGACTACGAAGTGACACAGACATTTCCGGGGGAAACCCGATGGAAGGGACAGCCGTTCGAATGGGACACGCTACTCCTCATGAAGAGAACAACGGAATGAAGAGACAACAGGCGGTCATTATCGGCGCGGGACCGGCCGGCCTCACCGCAGCCTTTGAACTGGTGAATCGAACGGACATTCATCCCGTTGTGCTGGAATTGACCGACCATATGGGCGGGATTTCCCGCACCGTCAACCACAATGGAAACCGGATCGATATCGGTGGTCACCGGTTCTTTTCCAAGTCCGAGCGGGTCATGAACTGGTGGATGAATCTCATGCCACTGGAAGCATCTGCATCCGGACGATTCGCTATCCGGTATCAGAACCGGGAAACAACGATCAAGTCTGATGGCGGAGGACCGGACCCTGAAGAGGAAGATCGCGTTCTGCTGGTTCGCTCCCGCAAATCCCGCATCTACTTCCAGCGGCATTTCTTCGATTACCCGGTCACACTGAACCTCAATACGATCCGGAACCTGGGCATATACCGGATGGCGAAGATCGGTTTCAGCTATATGAAACGGGTGCTGTTCCCCATCCGGCCGGAAGAAACGCTGGAAGACTTTTTTATCAACCGGTTCGGATATGAACTTTACACCACTTTCTTCAAGTCCTACACGGAGAAGGTCTGGGGTGTGTCCTGCGGGGACATCAGCGCGGAATGGGGTGCTCAGCGGATCAAGGGACTGTCCATCACCCGAACCCTGCTGCACATCCTCAAGAAGCTGGTTCCCGGAAGGAAACATCTTTCACAGAAGGACACCGAAACCTCTCTGATCGAACAATTCCTCTATCCCAAATTCGGTCCCGGTCAGATGTGGGACACGGCGGCAGAGAAAATTCGGGAAAATGGCGGTGAAATCCGTACCGGAATGAAAGTAGTGGGGATTGAAACAGAAGACAACCGGATTTCAGGTGTTCTGGCCCTGAACCGGAAAACCGGGGAAAAGGAACGGATACCGGTGGACATCCTGTTCTCCACCATGCCGGTAAAAGACCTGGTACAGGCCATGGACTGCCCGGTACCGGAAGCTGTCCGATCCGTCAGTGACAATCTGCAGTACCGGGATTTCATCACGGTGGGACTGTTGGTTTCGGATCTGAAAATCCGCAACCGGGACGGATCCCGGATCACGGATAACTGGATATACATTCAGGAACCGGACGTGAAAGTGGGACGGCTTCAAATCTTCAATAACTGGAGTCCACACATGGTGAAAGGCCCGAACACCATCTGGATCGGCCTGGAATACTTCTGCAACGAAGGAGATGATCTCTGGACCATGACCGACGCCGGACTGGCGGAGCTGGGCATGGTGGAAATGGACCGGATCGGCATTCTCGAAAAACACAACGTATTGGACTCGGTGGTTATCCGGATGCCCAAAACCTATCCCGCCTATTTCGGCGCGTACAGCCGGTTTGACACCGTAAAGGACTGGCTGGACCGGTTTGAAAACCTGTTTCCGGTGGGTCGCAACGGCATGCACCGGTACAACAACCAGGACCATTCGATGTTGACCGCCATGACCGCAGTGGATAATATCATCGCCGGACAATGGGACAAATCAAACCTCTGGGCCGTCAATACCGAACAGGAATACCACGAAGAAAAATAGATACAACCGACAGGATGCCCCGCATCCATCCTCACCGCTATTTCACAATCCCGTTTCGCAAAAAAGGGTGACGGGAAATATCCCGCCCGTTATAATACCGGTGCCATCTTTCAGTTGAGGAGGACGCAAATGGCGGAAAACCTGAAGGGCAGAAATTTTCTTACATTACTGGACTTTACCCCCAAAGAAATCGCGTATCTGATTGACCTGGCCATCACGTTGAAAACCAACAAGCGGGCCGGGATTTACGGTGATACCCTGAAACGGAAGAACATTGCGCTGATTTTTGAAAAACCCTCCACCCGGACACGGTGTGCGTTCACCGTTGCCTGTATTGATGAAGGGGCCCACCCGGAATATCTGGGCAAGAATGATATTCAGCTGGGCAAGAAGGAAACCGTGAAGGACACGGCACGGGTACTGGGCCGCATGTTTGACGGAATCGAATTCCGGGGATTCAGGCATGAAACGGTCGTCGAACTGGGTAAATATGCCGGTGTGCCGGTCTGGAACGGGCTGACGGACACCTACCATCCCACCCAGATTCTGGCGGATTTCCAGACTGTGAAAGAGGAATTCGGTCGGCTCAAAGGCATCCGGTTCGCCTACCTGGGCGACGGCCGCAACAACATGGCCAACTCCCTGATGATCGGGGCGGCCAAGATGGGCATGGATTTCCGTATTGTTGCACCGGAAAGTCTGTTCCCGGAGAAAGATCTGATCCGGCAGGCACAGGAAATCGCCGCTGAAACCGGGGCAAAACTGACCTTTACCGCAAGTGTGAAGGATGGTGTGAAAGACTGCGATGTACTGTACACCGATGTGTGGGCATCCATGGGCGAGGAAGACCAGATACCGGATCGCATCAAGCTGCTGAAACCCTACCAGGTCAACATGGAAGCAATCAGGGCCACCGGAAACGATGCAGTCATTTTCCTGCATTGTCTGCCTGCCTTCCATAACGGTGAAACCGATGTATCCCGTCAGTTCCCGGACATTCAGGAAGTCACCGACGAGGTATTTGAAAGCAAGCATTCACGCGTATTCGATCAGGCGGAAAACCGGATGCATACCATCAAGGCAGTGATGGTCGCCACCCTGGGCAACCAGTAACCCTCAAACGAACCAATCCACAAAAAGGCCCGCCGGTTGGCGGGCTTTTTTGTATGAGGTCTGGCAGTTAACTGAAATACGGTTCTCAACCGGATGCTGTTTCCCCTGATGTTGTATCCCGGCCGGCCAGCGACCATGTCAGATTCCCCATGTAATCCCGAAGCGAATCCAGCAGTGAATACACCACCGGCACCACAAACAGCGTCAACAACGTTGATGTGGTCAAACCGCCGATCACGGTGATCGCCAGTGGACTGTACGGAATACCCACGAGACTGGCTTTCCCCACCGCCAGCGGCACCAGGCCCATGATCGTTGTAAATGCGGTCATCAGAATGGGCCGCAGCCGGTTGCGACTGCCCACTACGATGGCTTCCAGTTTGGGCATCCCCTGTTTTCGCAGGGTGTTCACATGGTCGATCAGGACAATCCCGTTGTTTACCACAATCCCGATCAGAATCAATGTTCCGGTCGCCGCCATGGGCGTAAATACCGAGTCTGTGGCCCACATGAGCCAATACGAACCGACAAAGGCAAGGGGGACCGACACAATGATGGAAAACGGCAGAATGAACGACTCAAACAGAACCCCCATCAGAAGCAGCACAAAGGTAGCCGCCAGCAGCAGCCCGAAAACCTGGGCGTTGTCGGATTCTTCCAGTTCCGCAAACCGACGCCCCTTGGACCAGTTGTAACCGGCTGGCATTTCAATACCCTCCATTACCCGATTGATATCCTTCCCGACAGCTTCCATATCCACATCGGAGTAGGTAATCTTCACACCCAGCACCGTGTTCTTGTTGCGCCGGCTCAACTCCTGAAATCCCTGCTGAACAGAGAAGGTGGTCAGTGTCTCAATCGGCAGCATACGGTCATTGGACGACAACTGAAGCGACTTAACCCGCTCCAGCGAATCACGGTTCTCTTCGTTGAATCGAAGCTGTACGTCAATTTCCCGGTCCGGTGTCATATACTTGGGCAACTGGGTCGGCCGCAGCACGCTGGAAATGGTGGATTCGATCTCGATGGGCCGGATCCCGCGCTGGACGGCTGCCTGCCGTTTCACCCGGGCGACAATTTCATCCGACTGATCCTCCATGTCGATATCCGCTGAGATCACACCGTTGATATTGCGCAACTGGCGATTGGCGGATTCGGCGATCCGCTTCAGTACCGAGATGTCCTTCCCATAGAAGTAAACATTGACCGTTCCACCCTCCGCCGAGTTGTGATCTCCCCGGAACCGGTAGCTGACACCAGGGCGCTCGGGAAGCAGCTCTTTGATCCGTTTCATGATGTCCATAACATCTTTCTCGGATTCTTTTTCATCAATCAGCCAGGTATTGATCCAGATCCGGTGCATATTGCCCCAGGAGGTAACCGTCTTCAGCTCGAGATCTTCTTTGTTGTCGTATAGAATCCCTTCAATTTCATCCAGGAACGCTTCCCGCTCCTCCAGGCTCAGATGGGAGGGAACCGTGACCCGCATACCCACCCGTCGGGGACCGCCTTCCATGTCGCCCACGGATCGCACATGGCCGGCAGGGTATGTGGTCGAAAGCAGGATCAAGGCAACGATAAGGAACAAAGCACGCTTGTGGGCCAGCGCCCAACGGAGCATTTTTTCGTACGGACCCGTCAGGTGTCCCATGTGCTTGGCCTCACCGGTACTGTGGTTCAATACGGTTTTTCCTGATTCAGACTGACCGTTCTGTTCCCGCTTTTTCATGATGTGGGAAGTTGCAAACGGAATCAGCACCAGGGCGACGAACAGGGAAGAAACCAGAGCCAGAATGATGGAAATCCCCACATACTGGAGGAAAAGCCGCATGAACATATCGTTGCCCATCAGCATCATGGGCAGGAACACAACAATGGTTGTCAATGTGGCCAGTGTGATAGCGAGCCCCACTTCCGCGGCTCCTTCCACCGCGGCGGTCCGGTTATCCAGACCGTGGGACTTCACCCGCTCAATGTTCTCCGAGACCACAATGGCATTGTCCACCAGCATACCGACGGCCAGCATGAGACCCATCAGAGTCAACAGATCCAGCGAGAAACCGAGAAAGTACAATCCCATTACCGCCATCAACATGGAAAACGGGATGGACAGAGACACGATCAGGGTCAGCCGGAACCGTCTCAGAAACAGGTACACAATCAGCATGGCAAACAGACCACCGAACATACCCGACATCTGAAGGTCGGTCAGTGAACTCTTGATGGCCGCCCCCTGGTCCCAGATCAGATACTGCTCATAACCGGAAAGTGCCGTCTCCTTTTCAAACAGCTCATTGATCCGCTGCCGTACATCGGCACAGACATCCACTGTGTTGGCACCGGATTCCTTGAAGATTTCCATCGAAATACCCGGCTTCCGGTTCACGTGGTAGATATAGTCTTTCTCCGGCACGTCAAACGTTACCTTTGCGATATCTTTCAGTTTCAGGTCCTTGACCCCGATGGGCAGATTCCGGATCTCGTCCAGGGAATCGAACCGGGCAGACGTGATCACGTAGCTTTTCCGGTCTCCTTCCCGCAGGTAACCGGACGACAGGATGAAGTTGTCCCGCCGGATCTTCTGCAATAACTGGTAGAAATTCACCTTGTGCTGCTGAATTTTGTCAATGTCGGCTTCAATGATGATGGATTTTTCATCCAGTCCGTAAAATTCGATCTTGGCCACGCCGTCGATGCGCTGAATCCGGGGCTCCAGGTAATTCTTGATGACGAAAGCCGGGTCCTCTGCGTCATCCGGCGGGTTGATCGCATAGGACAGGACTTCCTGGTCATTGGGATTCCATTTGCGTACATAGATGTGATCAATTTCATCCGGTAAATCCGGCCGCACCCGTTCGATCCGGTCGGTTACTTCTTGGTAGGCGACATCCATATCGGTGCCCTGGTTGAATTCGATCCATACCGCCGCTCCTCTTGTGGAGGAATTGGAGTTCAGCACTTTGATGTTGGACACCGTTGCCAGTTCATCCTCCAGCGGGATGGCAATCTGGTTCATCACTTCTACCGGGGTGGATGACGGGTAAGGAACGTAAACATGCATGAATGGACCCGTGAACCCGTCCGGCACCATCTTCAACGGCAGACGGAAATAGGCCACGAGCCCGAAGATCACGATGACCGCCAGCAGCATCAGGACGGTTACCGGTCGACGAACGCTGAATTCGGGAAGGTTCATGGGGCCCTCTTCTTCTGGATTTGGTGTACACGGACAAACCGGACCGGCATGTCGGGACACGGTGGCTTATACGGAAGCAGGGCGTCCTATGTTATACTCAAATTCCACTTTCATTCCAAGATTTAAGAAGGAGCCCGATCATGCGAAAACTGCTTTTCGTACCGGTGCTGATTTTGCTGATTTCCTGTAATGGCTTTCATCACGATATGGTGTCCGCAGAACTGATGCAGGCGGATGATATGCGGGATGCCACGCTGCTGCACCACGCGGTGAACCGGATCCGACCGGTTGATCGTGAACTGGCCGTTGAAGCCGCCCTGGTTGCGGGACGGGTGCCGGATTTCGCCAGCTGGCATCAACTGGCCGAATGTTTCCAGAGCGACCCGGATGTCATTGCCGCACTGGCTGATGCGGCCCGGTTTCCGGGAACGGCATTTCCCGAAGACAGGGTCCGCGATACGCTGAGCAGGATCCCGTTGACCAACGCCTCTATCATCACCCTGCTTTCGTTGAAAGAACCGGAAGCACTCTCATTTGTTCGCAGACAGGAGACGTTCGCCGCAGTCGTCGCCGCCAACCTGTGGCGGGCAGGTGACCTGGTGACGGGAGAGATGCTGGAAGAAGCCTGGGCGATGCATCCGGAGGAAGCGGTCTACAGCATTTACCGGTTGAAACAGGAGGGAATTATAACGGCGGACCTGCTGGCCGGAATGCCGGTATTTCAGAGAGTCTACGGGTGTGCGCTGAGCGATGATCCCGCCCGTTTTCTGACCGACGAAGACTGGCGGGTCCGCGTCGCCGCTATCCGGGCAGTACCGGAACGGGAAAACGCGCAGGCACTTCTTGAAGACCCCAACCCACTGGTCAGA
>DAINNF010000063.1:0-14801 GCA_036736005.1 Acidobacteriota bacterium | reverse complement strand
TAGGCCAGTAGCTCGAATTGGTAGAGCGTCGGACTCCAAATCCGAGGGTTGGGGGTTCGAGTCCCTCCTGGCCTGCCATCTTTTTTTGGAGTATTCATGGGAAAGATGACATCCTTTATCAAAGACTCTTATGCGGAGTTGAAGCGTGTCAGCTGGCCGACCAAGGATGACGTAGTTGCCACCACCGCTGCTGTGCTGGTGGTGACGGTGATTTTCTCTATGTTCATCTATGTTTCGGACAAGCTGCTCTCTACC
This sequence comes from Acidobacteriota bacterium, assembly GCA_036736005.1. Lineage (GTDB taxonomy): Bacteria > Acidobacteriota > Holophagae > Thermotomaculales > Thermotomaculaceae > DAINNF01. The sequence continues at coordinate 14,546 of DAINNF010000063.1, read as the reverse complement.
GTTGTCGAATACGTTTATCGGGTAATCGGCGGCTGATGCGTCCCGGGAGAAGCTGATGGCATTGCGCTGGTATATTGTTCACACCTACTCGGGTTTCGAGAATAAGGTGCGTGAAAGCCTGTTGAAGCGGGTGACTACGTACGGACTGGATGATCGCATCACCGATGTGATGATTCCGACCGAGCAGGTGCTGGAAGTCAAAAACGGTAAACGGGTGGAGACGACAAAGAAGTTCTTTCCCGGTTATATTCTGGTTCAGATGGAAATGGACGATCATCTGTGGCACTTTGTCCGGAACACGCCCAAAGTGACGGGATTCGTGGGTGGCAAGACGCCGACCCCGCTGACCGATGATGATGTCCAGAATATTCTGGATCAGGTCAAGACCTCGAAGGAGAAGCCCAAACCTGAAATCACCTTTGCCAAGGAAGATAAGGTTCGAATTATTGAGGGTCCCTTTAAAACATTCATCGGTTCGGTTGAAGAGGTGAATGAGGACAAGGGAACAGTTCGAGTGATGGTGACCATCTTCGGACGATCAACACCGGTGGAGCTGGGCTTCCTGCAGGTGGAGAAAATCTAACGTGAGGGGTTGAGAGTATGGCGAAGAAAATACTGGGTCTGATCAAGCTGCAGCTGGACGCAGGAAAAGCGACACCGGCACCGCCGGTCGGTCCGGCCCTGGGTCAGCACGGCGTCAACATTATGGATTTCTGTAAAGCATTCAATGCGCGTACGCAGAAGGATGCGGGCATGGTAATCCCTGTGGTAATTACGGTATATGGAGACCGCTCCTTTACCTTTATTACCAAGACACCGCCGGTGGCCAATCTGATCATGAAAGAGCTGAAGATTGACAAGGCATCTTCGGAACCGAACAAGGAAAAGGTCGGGAAGCTGACCAAGGACCAGGTCCGTTCCATTGCGCAGGTGAAGATGCCGGACCTGAACACTACCGACGTGGAAGCGGCGATGCGTATCGTCGAGGGCACTGCCCGTTCCATGGGTGTGACGGTCGAATAAGTTACAAATATGAGTTTGACCTGACCACGGGTCTTGAATAACAGTGGGAGAAGAAATTCGGGAGGTGCTATGGCCAAGCGTGGTAAAAAGTACCGCGAAGCGCTTGACAAGGTCGTAGCCAACAGAGAGTATCCGCTGGACGAAGCGGTTCGGCTGGCTCGGGAGATCAGTTACGCCGGTTTTGATGAGACGTTTGAAATTGCAATGCGTCTCGGCGTCAATCCCAAGTATGCCGACCAGATGGTCCGCGGAACACTCGTGCTGCCGCACGGAACGGGCAAAGATGTCCGGGTGGCCGTCGTCGCTTCCGGTGACAAGCAGAAGGAAGCGGAGGAGGCGGGTGCCGACACTGTGGGCGGAGAAGACCTGATCGAGAAGATTCAGGGAGGTTGGCTGGACTTTGATGCGCTGATCGCAACACCGGACATGATGCGTCATGTCGGGAAATTGGGACGAGTGTTGGGTCCCCGTGGCCTGATGCCCAACCCCAAGACCGGGACGGTGACCTTTGAGGTTGCCGACGCGATCAAGGAGTTGAAGGCAGGCCGGATCGAGTACAAGGTGGATAAGACGGGTATCGTGCACAATGCCGTCGGGAAGAAGTCTTTTGATGAAAAGCAACTGGTGGACAATGCCAGAAGCTATATTCAGACCATCATCAAGGCAAAGCCCGTGTCGGCGAAAGGCCGGTACATCAAGTCGGTTTACATTTCGACCACCATGGGACCAGGCATCAAGGTCGATCCCGGTTCGGTTGAATGATGAGGTGGGCGTATGTTTAAACCAGAAAAAATCAAACTCGTAGAGGGACTGAGAGAAGAACTTGAGGATGTCAAGTGCTTCTACATGTTCCAGTTTTCCGGTATTTCGGTTCCGGAGGACAATGAATTGCGCATGAAGATCCGGGAAACGGGTGCGACCTATCGGGTGGTGAAGAACACCCTGCTTGCAAAAGCAACCGAAGGTACACCTCTGGAAGAATTGACCCGCGGTCTGGAACAGACCACGGTCGCAGCGTGGACATCGGAAGACCCGGTTTCCCTGGCGAAGGTCATTACGGAATTTGCCAAGGATCAGAAAGCGTATACGTTCAAGGGTGGCGTTCTGGATAACGTCCCGTTGAGTGAAGACCAGTTCAAGGAAGTGGCAACGCTCCCGAGCAAGGAAGAGCTCATTGCCAAGTTGTTGTATCTGCTTCAGTACCCGATCCAGGGTCTGGTTACCGCCCTTCAGGGTGTGTACCGTGGTCTGCCGGTTGTACTGAGTCAAATTGCTGACAAGAAAAACTGACTTTTTGATAACGGAGGAAAAAGATGGCGAAGTTGACCAACGAAGATTTCATTAACCAGATCAAGGAAATGTCGGTTCTGGAATTGAATGAACTCGTGAAAGCACTGGAAGACGAGTTCGGTGTGAGCGCAGCTGCCGCTGCAGTTGCAGCTCCTGCTGCTGCCGCGGGTGGCGCTGACGCAGCTGCCGAAGAAAAGGATGAATTTGATGTCATCCTGAAGGCCGCTGGCGCAAAGAAGATCGAAGTGATCAAGGTCGTCCGCAAGGTGACCAGCCTCGGTCTGAAGGAAGCGAAGGAACTGGTGGACGGCGCGCCGAAGCCGGTTAAAGAAGCTGTGCCCAAGGATGAGGCCGAAGAATTGAAGAAGGCCCTCGAAGAAGCTGGCGCAGAGGTTGAAGTTAAGTAACGGTTTTGCTGTAAGAAAAAAGAGGGCGGTTTCGCCCTCCTTTTCTTTTTTTAAAACTGAGGGGGAGTTGTACATATCCCCCCTTTGTTGCGTTCAGTTTCAGCTTCGCGATTTCGTGAAGAGTGTATCACAGCGGTAGGGGCCATATCAAGTTTCAGGAGCACAAACTATGACTGGGATGACATCCAATATTTACCGGAAACGAATCGATTTTTCAAAGATTCAAACCTACCTTCCGATTCCCAATCTGATCGACATTCAGCGTACGTCGTACGATGACTTCCTTCAGATGCATGTACTGCCGCAGGAACGGAAGGATATGGGACTGCAGGCGGCGTTCCAGAGTGTCTTCAATATCGAAGATTACCGGGGACTGGCCAAACTGGAGTTTGTCGAATATGCGGTAGGTGACTGGCAGTGCAAATGCGGTCATCTGGACGGAATAGAACACAATCGTGTGACATGCAGCCAATGTGGTGCGTCAGTTTATGTGAAAGATACAAGTGACAGTTATGTAAATTGCGACAAGTGTGGTTTCCGAAATGCCAACAACGTAGACGTCTGCCCGATCTGCGAAACCGCAGTTGATCTGAAATACAATTACTCAGTGGACGAATGTGAAGAACGGGGCATGACCTTTGCCGTTCCGCTAAAGGTCCGTTTCCGTCTGACGATATTTGAAGAGCCGGACAGTGCCGGCAACCGCACAATCAAGGATATCAAAGAGCAGGAACTCTATTTCGGCGATATCCCGATCATGACGGATCGTGGTACGTTTATTTTCAACGGCACCGAGCGGGTAGTGGTCAACCAGTTGAACCGCTCTCCCGGCGTCTTCTATAAATATGAATCGGAAAAGCACCAGTACCTGCTTCAGCTGATCCCCTACCGCGGAGCATGGATTGAGTTTGAGTACGATACAAAGAAACGCATTCTCTACATCCGGATTGACCGTAAACGCAAGTTTAACGCCGCGATCTTCCTGAAATGTTTCGGCCTGCTGGATGAGTCCTACACCCGGGTCTCTGAATTCCTGAAGGCCTATTATCATGTCCACAACCTTCGACTCGGGGAAGATGGACTGTTGTTCCTTTCTCCTTCCGAATGCCTGATTGGTAAGAAGGTCGGGGCGAATCTGGTGGACGCTGATGGCAAGAAACTGCTGTCCGAAGGCAATAAGTTCAAGAAATCCACGCTTCGTCGTGCTCCCGAAGGACTGGATGTCTGCTTTAGCCTGGACGAATTCGACGTGATCCGGACTGCTGAACCGATCGTGGATGCAAACGGCGAATTGCTGGTGGATGTCAACGAAGACATCACGCCGGAATTGATGGAAAAACTGAAAGAGTCCGGCATTGAGTCTTTCCCGGTTGTCTTGCCGGAAGACGACACGGTTGGCAGCATGTTGAGCAATTCTTTCCAGAAGGACGCAACCGAGACCGCTGAAGATGCGTTGATTGAGCTGTACCGGAAGCTTCGTCCCGGTGACCCCCCTACGCTGGAAAGTGCCCAGAAGCTGTTTCTCAGCCTCTGTTTCGATTCGGAACGGTATGACTTTTCCCGTGTCGGCCGGTTGAAATTCAACACCAAGCTGGGCAGAAAAGTGGAACTGGAAGAGCGGACCCTCTCAACGGAGGATTTCCATGTGGCATTGCGCTATTTCTTCCGGTTGCAGAATGGCCTGGGCTCGGTGGATGATATCGACCACCTGTCCAACCGGCGTGTCCGGTCAGTGGGCGAGCTGCTGGAGAACCAGTTCCGCGTCGGTCTGGTTCGGATTCAGAAGGCAATTCGTGAGAAGATGTCCCTGTATGACAACATCGACCAGCTGATGCCCCATGAACTGATCAACGCAAAACCCGTAATGGCCATTATCCGGGAGTTTTTCGGATCCAGCCAGCTGTCCCAGTTCATGGACCAGACCAACATCCTGTCCGAGATTACTCACAAGAGACGATTGTCTTCGCTGGGGCCGGGCGGTCTGAGCCGGGAGCGGGCCGGATTTGAAGTCCGGGACGTTCATCCTTCCCATTATGGTCGTATCTGTCCCATTGAGACCCCGGAAGGCCCGAACATCGGACTGATTTCGTCGCTGGCAGTCTATGCCAAGGTGAATGAGTACGGGTTCATCGAGACACCCTATAAGAAGGTAGAGAACGGTCGGATTCTCAACCATGTCCGTATCGTTTATGCCGGCGGCTCCAAGAATCACAACGTCGGTGACATCATCCTGAAAGAAGAATTTGATGCCGAGAACGCAAAACTGAAAAAGAGTAAGAAAGACATGATGGCCGGCGAGGCCCATGCCTTCTATCTCTCCGCATGGGAAGAGGATAACTTTACCATTGCCCAGGCCAATGCTCCGCGGGACGAAGTAAATGTGATTATTTCGGACCAGGTGAATGCCCGGGTGTCCGGTGAGTTTAAACTGGTTCCCAGAGATGTGGTGGAATACATTGACGTATCACCGAAAGAAATCGTGTCCGTTGCAGCGTCATTGATCCCCTTCCTGGAGCATGATGATGCGAACCGTGCACTGATGGGGTCCAATATGCAGCGCCAGGCGGTTCCGCTGATGCGTACAGAAGCACCTGTCGTAGGAACCGGTATGGAACACATTGTTGCCCGTGATTCGGGACTGACGGTGGTGGCAAAGCGCCCGGGCTGGGTGGAAGCCGTGGACGGCAGTCGAATCGTGATCCGGGTGGAAAGGGACAAAGGCCATGAGGCTGAAATCGGTGTGGACATTTACCATCTGACCAAGTTCAAGCGGTCCAACCAGGATACCTGTTTCAACCAGAAACCCCTGGTGGGCAAAGGTGACTATGTTCAGAAGGGTCAGATTATTGCAGACGGTCCGTCTACCGAAAAGGGTGAACTGGCGCTGGGCCGGAACGTCCTGGTCGCCTTCGTTCCCTGGCGCGGTTACAACTTTGAGGATGCCATTCTGGTCAGCGAGAAGATCGTCAAGGAAGACATCTATACCTCCATTCACATTGAAGAGCTGGAAGTGGAAGCCCGGGACACCAAGCTGGGACCGGAGGAGATTACCCGCGACATTCCCAATGTCAGTGAAGAGTTCCTGAGGGATCTGGATGACAGTGGTGTGATCCGGATCGGTGCTACGGTGAAGCCCGGTGATGTTCTGGTCGGTAAGGTTACGCCCAAGGGTGAAACCACGCTGACCCCTGAAGAGAAACTGCTGAAGGCCATTTTCGGAGCCAAAGCGGAAGAGGTAAAGGATGCATCTCTGCGCACACCGCCTGGAATGGAAGGTACCGTTGTTGATGTAAAGATCTTCTCCCGCAAGGGTGTTGAGAAAGATAGCAGGTCCCGTTCGATTGAGCAGGAACAAGTAGAAAAGCTGGAAAAGAACCTGCAGGACGAGGAACGGATTATCCGGATGCAGGCCAAGGCCAAAATTTCCCTCCTGCTGAACGACAAGAAGTTGAAAGAAGGCCTGAAAAACAGCAAGGGTGAAGTTCTGATAAAAGCCCGGACCAAGATCACACAGTCCATGCTGGACGAAGTCGGTGTAAAAGACTTTGAACTGGTCAAGACCGGCAATGAAAAGCTGGATGTTGAGATTGCCGGTATCGTGGAAAAATGCAACCAGAAGGTTGCAATTGCCCGCCAGCACTTCGACGAAGAAGTCGAAAAATTGAAGAAGGGTGATGAACTGCCCGCCGGCGTGATCAAGATGGTCAAGGTATACATCGCCGTGAAGCGCAAGCTTTCGGAAGGTGACAAAATGGCCGGTCGTCACGGCAACAAGGGTGTGGTCTCCCGAATCCTTCCGGAAGAGGACATGCCTTACATGCCGGATGGTACGCCGGTTGAAATCGTCCTGAACCCGTTGGGTGTTCCGTCCCGTATGAACGTGGGACAGATCCTGGAAACCCATCTCGGATGGGCGGCCAAGGCACTGAATCTGCATTTTGCGACACCGGTATTTGACGGTGCGAATGCAGTGGATATCAAGGACTATCTGAAACAGTCCGGGTTGCCTGAGTCAGGACAGACGTTCCTGTTTGACGGAAAAACCGGGCAGCGGTTCGATCAGCCGGTTACGGTTGGCTACATCTACATGCTGAAACTCCACCACCTGGTGGACAACAAGATACATGCCCGGTCTATCGGACCGTACTCCCTGATTACGCAGCAACCGCTGGGCGGAAAAGCCCAGTTCGGTGGTCAGCGATTCGGGGAAATGGAAGTGTGGGCACTGGAAGCATATGGTGCCGCATACACCCTGCAGGAGATTCTGACCTACAAGTCCGATGATGTGCAGGGAAGGAACAAGATTTACGAAGCCATCGTGAAGGGGAAGGATATCCCGGAACCCGGAGTGCCGGAGTCATTCAACGTCCTGATGAAGGAAATGATGAGTCTGGGACTGAGTGTGGAGTTCAACGTGGATGAGCCAACGGATGAAGAAGAACTGGATGCATCGGACATCCTCCCCATCCCCGAGGGGCTGGTACAGTAATAAGAGGAGGGCACTGTGGAACGCGTAACAAGAGCGGTGGACCCCAATCAGTCCATCAACGAGATTCGAAATATCCGCATCAGTATTGCTTCTCCCGAGAAGATCCGCGACTGGTCCTTCGGCGAAGTGACCAAACCGGAAACGATCAACTACCGGACCTTCAAGCCGGAGAAAGACGGCCTGTTCTGTGCCCGTATTTTCGGACCGGTGAATGATTATGAATGTCTTTGCGGGAAGTACAAGCGGCCGAAATACAAGGGAATCGTGTGTGATAAATGTGGTGTCGAGGTCACCCTCAGCAAAGTACGCCGGGAACGGATGGGTCATATTGAACTGGCCGCCCCGGTTTCCCATATCTGGTTCCTGAAGGCATTGCCTTCCCGGATTGCCAGTCTGCTGGACCTCACACTGCGTGCAGTGGAAAAGGTACTGTATTTTGAGCAGTATATCGTAACCAACCCGGGTGACACCGAGTTGAAGGAACGACAGCTGCTGACGGAAGACGAACTGCGCAAGGCCTACGAGCAGTATGGTCGCGGTTCCTTTGAGGCCGGTATGGGTGCCGAGGCTGTTTCAGAACTGCTGGGACAAATCGATGTGGAGGAACTGTCGGTTCAGCTGCGCTATGACATGCACAACGAAACATCCAAGCAGAAGAAACTGAAAATTGCCAAGCGGCTGAAGATCATGGATGCATTCCGGAAATCGGGCAACGATCCGCAGCACATGATTCTGGACGTGTTGCCGGTTATTCCCCCGGAATACCGTCCACTGGTGCCGCTGGACGGCGGTCGGTTTGCCACATCCGATCTCAACGACCTGTACCGTCGAGTCATCAACCGGAATCTCCGGTTGAAGAAACTGAAAGAACTCCGCGCTCCCGAAGTGATTATGCGCAACGAAAAGCGTATGCTGCAGGAAGCGGTGGATGCCCTGTTTGACAATGGTCGCCGGGGCAAAGTGGTGAAGGGCACGAATGACCGTCCGTTGAAATCCCTGGCCGATACCCTGAAGGGCAAGAAGGGCCGTTTCCGTCAGAACCTGCTCGGAAAACGTGTGGACTACTCCGGCCGTACCGTTATTGTGGTGGGTCCTGAGTTGAAACTGAATCAGTGCGGTCTACCCAAGAAAATGGCCCTGGAGCTGTTCAAGCCCTTTATTTTCCATGAACTGGAGAAACGGGGTCTGGCGACATCCATCAAGGTAGCCAAGGAAATGGTGGAACTGGAAAAGCCGGAAGTCTGGGATGTTCTGGAAGATGTGATTACCGGTCACCCTGTGCTGCTCAACCGCGCTCCGACACTTCACCGTCTGGGTATTCAGGCGTTCTACCCGATTCTGGTAGAAGGCAAGGCCATTAAATTGCATCCGCTGGTCTGTACCGCATTCAACGCAGACTTTGACGGTGACCAGATGGCGGTTCATGTCCCGCTGGCTCCCACCGCTCAATTGGAAGCAATCGTTCTGATGCTGTCCACCAACAATCTGCTGAGCCCGGCGTCCGGTCGACCGATTGCCGTTCCTTCACAGGATATGGTTCTCGGTTGCTATTACCTGACAAAGGCCCGGGACGACCGTAAGGGAAGCGGAAAACTGTTTGCTTCTTTTGATGATGCTCTGGCGGCTTATGAAGCGGGATACGTGGATATCCACGCCAAGATAAAGGTGCGGTATTCCGGCGAACTGATTGATCTGGAAAAAACACGGGATGATCAGGATGTGGAAGCAGCCGAGATCGAACTGGTCGAAAACAAACTGATCGAGACGACGCCCGGACGAATCATTTTCAATAACGCCATGAAGGGTACACTCCCCTATATCAATGGACTGTTCAAGAAGAAGGGGCTGTCCAACCTGGTCTACTTTGCGTATGCCCGGGCAGGTAGTGAAGAAACGATTCGACTGCTGGACGAGATCAAACGGACCGGTTTCCGTCACGCGACACTGGGCGGTGTATCCTTCGGTATGGACGACATTCTGGTTCCGGAAGCCAAACAGGAAATTATGGAAAAGGCGCCCAGGGAAGTGATGGAAGTGGAGCGTCAGTACCAGGCCGGTGAAATTGAAGCTTCCGAACGGTACAACCGTGTGGTGACCATCTGGTCAGATGTGACCGAGCAGGTGGCCGAGGAAATGCTGAAGGAAATGCAGACGGCGAATGATACGGGCGATTTCATGAACCCGATCTATATCATGGCGGACTCCGGTGCGCGGGGCAGCCATGCCCAGATTCGTCAGCTGGCCGGTATGCGCGGTCTGATGGCCAAGCCGTCCGGTGAGATTATTGAAACACCCATTACAGCAAACTTCAAAGAAGGTCTCTCCGTGCTGCAGTACTTTGTGTCTACCCACGGTGCCCGTAAGGGTCTGGCGGATACGGCATTGAAAACGGCGGACTCGGGCTATCTGACCCGTCGGCTGGTGGATGTCGCACAGGACGTGATTGTCCGTGAGGAAGATTGCGGTACCCTGGACGGGATCTGGATTACGGCACTGGAAGAACAGGGTGAAGTAATTGAGCCGTTGCGCGACCGGATCATCGGCCGTGTGGCGTTGGACGGTATTTATGATCCCTATACCGATGAACTGCTCGTTGAAGACGGGCAGGAGATTACAGAAGAGCTGGCGACCAAAGTCGAGAATGCCGGGATTGAACGGATCCGGATCCGTTCGGTTCTGACATGTGAATCCCGGGAAGGTGTCTGCCAGAAATGTTACGGACGTAACCTGGCCAAGGGCCGGATGGTTCAACTGGGTGAAGCAGTGGGTATCGTTGCTGCCCAGTCCATCGGTGAGCCCGGGACACAGTTGACCATGCGGACGTTCCACGTGGGTGGAACCGCGAGCCGGGTGGCCGAACAGTCTTTCCATGAGGCCAAACGCAAAGGTTCGATCAAGTTCAACAACGTTGATTTCATTGAAGGTGACGATGGCCGACTGGTTGTGATTTCCCGAAAGGGCTATATTGCTGTTCTGGACGAACAGGGTTCCGAACGTGAGAAGTATAAAGTGGTCACCGGCGCCCGTCTGTTCGTGAAAGACGGCGATCCGGTCGAGAAATACCAGCGGATTGCAGAATGGGATCCCTTCAGCTTCATCCTGGTCAACGACCGTCCGGGTACGGTTGAGTTCCGTGATGTTGTTGAGGGACTGACCATGACGGAAGAAGTGGACGAGGCGACTGGTTTCTCCCGCATGAAGATTGTGGAATGTCCGGACGAAAAACGGCAGCCCATGATCATTCTCCGTGATAAGGACCGCGAGATCGTCGGTAAATATCCGTTGCCGACCGACTCGATTATTACGGTGGACGAAGGTGAATCGATCGGTACAGGCCACACGCTGGCCAAGATCCCACGTGATACCACCAAGACCATGGATATCACCGGCGGTCTGCCCCGGGTTGTGGACCTGTTTGAAGGCCGGAAACCAAAGGAACATGCCATCATTTCGGAAATTGACGGTAATGTTCATTACGGCAAGATCGTTCGTGGTAACCGCAAACTGTATATCGAGAGTACCACGGGTGATGTCCGGGAATACAACATTCCGAAGGGCAAATACATCCACTTCAATGAAGCGGATGAAATCCGTGCCGGTGAGGCATTGATCGATGGCCCGGTGAACCCCCATGACATCCTGGATGTTCTGGGTGCCAAGGAACTGCAGAAATTCCTGATCAATGAAATCCAGGAAGTGTATCGGATGCAGGGTGTTAATATCAATGACAAGCATATCGAGATTATTATCCGGCAGATGATGCGTTGGATTGAGGTTGAAGATCCCGGTGATTCCGAGTTTGTTATCGGGGACAAAGTGGACAAGTTCGAGTTTATGGAAGCGAACGATCGTCTCCTGGCAGCCGGTGAAAACCCGGCCAAGGGTAAGCAGTTGCTGCTGGGTATTACCAAGGCGGCGCTGAATACCCACAGTTTCATTTCCGCGGCTTCTTTCCAGGAAACAACACGAGTACTGACCGAGGCGGCTGTGGAAGGGAAGATAGACAAGCTGCACGGCTTGAAGGAAAACGTGATTCTCGGAAAACTGATCCCTACCGGAACCGGATACGCCGATTATCATCAGTTTGAACTGGAGGAAGACGATACGATTCCGGAAGAGGATACCGAGACCCTGGAGATTGAACGGATCAGCAGAAGTCTCGGAATAGACGAGAAAAACCAGGTTGACAACCCATAAGGCCATTGCTACAATCGGTGAGCTTGTGCTGGGATTGTGCATTCCTGCATAAAACCATAGAAGGAGTGGAACATTGCCGACTATTAACCAGTTGATCAAGCGGGGACGGAAGCAGATCAAAGCGAAAACGAAGTCTCCCGCCTTGACCCGTTGTCCGCAGCGGCGTGGTGTATGTACCCGTGTATATACCTCAACGCCCAAGAAGCCGAACTCGGCCCTGCGGAAAGTAGCACGTGTGAGGTTGACGAACGGGTTCGAAGTGACGTCATATATCCCGGGCATCGGTCATACACTTCAGGAACACTCTGTGGTGTTGATCCGCGGAGGTCGTGTGAAGGACCTGCCGGGTGTACGGTATCACATCGTTCGCGGCACGCTGGATTCCACCGGAGTGGAAGGGCGTACCTGTTCCCGTTCGAAGTATGGTGTAAAAAGACCCAAGGCTGCGAAGTGAGGAGTTAGGGTATGCCGAGGAAGAATCGAGGAGTTATGGAACGGGAGGTTCTCCCCGATCCCGTGTACAACAGCGTCCTCGTGACCAAGTTCATCAACAAGGTCATGCTGGACGGTAAGAAGAGCACGGCGGCGCGCGCGTTTTATGGCGCGTTGGAAATGATCGAGAAGAAAACCGGGGATGACCCCCTGAAAGTATTCAAACAGGCGGTTGAAAATGTGAAACCGCAGGTTGAGACGAAATCGAGAAGGGTAGGAGGGGCAACCTACCAGGTACCAGTTGAAGTAAACCCCAGAAGGCAGCTCTCCCTGAGTCTGCGTTGGCTTGTGAACGCTACCCGGGCGCGTAGTGAACGGAACATGAAAGAACGCCTGGCAGCGGAACTGATGGATGCGGCGGCTACACGCGGCGCAGCCATCAAGAAAAAAGAAGATGTCCATCGTATGGCGGACGCCAACCGGGCGTTTGCACACTATCGGTGGTAACAGACTGAGTTTTTTCAGTTTATTTGACAATTCAGTCGTCACGTAATTTGCGTTGAGGAGAATATTGTGGCGAGAATCGTGCCTCTGGAGAAAATCCGGAACATCGGCATCATGGCGCACATCGATGCCGGAAAAACAACGACCACGGAACGGGTTCTGTACTACACCGGTGTGAGTCACAAAATCGGGGAAGTTCATGACGGAACTGCCCAGATGGACTGGATGGTACAGGAGCAGGAGCGGGGGATTACCATTACCTCTGCAGCAACGACCTGTTTCTGGAACTCGTACCGGATCAACATCATTGATACCCCCGGTCACGTGGATTTTACAGCTGAAGTGGAAAGATCTCTGCGGGTACTGGATGGGGCCGTAGCGGTGTTCTGTGCTGTGGGTGGCGTACAGCCGCAGTCGGAAACCGTGTGGCGTCAGGCAGACAAGTACAAGGTACCCCGGATCGCATTTGTGAACAAGATGGACCGCCAGGGTGCCGATTTCTTCGGATGCATGGAGCAGATGAACGACAAGCTCAACGCACATCCGGTTGCGCTTCAGATTCCATGGGGTAAGGAAGACGGCTTTCTGGGCGTCATTGATCTCGTGGAGATGAAGGCGTATCGGTACCGTGATGAGAAGCTGGGCGCAGAGCATGAAACCTGTGACATCCCGGATGAATACCTTGAAGATGCCCATGCCTGGCGGGACAAGCTGATTGAAGCGGCTGCGGAAACCACCGATGAACTGATGGAGAAATACCTCAACGGTGAAGAACTGACCACGGACGAGATTCGCAAAGGTGTTCGCGAGGGAACCGTGAACATGTTCTTTACACCGGTTCTGTGCGGTTCTGCATTCAAGAACAAGGGTGTCCAGCCGCTCCTGGATGCGGTTATTCACTATATGCCGAGCCCGGTTGATGTGCCTCCCATCGAAGGCATCGACCCGGATGGTGAGCATGTTGTGCGGAAAACGGATGATTCGGAAAGTTTCTGCGCACTGGCATTCAAGATTATGACGGATCCGTATGTGGGGCAGCTGGCCTTTGCCCGGGTATATTCCGGACATCTGGACAGCGGTTCCTACGTCTACAATGCCAACACCGGCAAGAAAGAACGGGTGGGTCGCCTCCTGAAAATGCATGCCAACAAGCGGGAAGAGATCAAAGAAGTATGGGCGGGTGATATCGCAGCTGTCGTGGGACTGAAAGGTGTAACCACCGGCGACACGATCTGTGATGAGAAGTCACCGGTCATCCTTGAGGCGATGGATTTTCCCGAGCCCGTGATTTCGGTTGCGATTGAACCGAAGACCAAAGCGGATCAGGAGAAACTGGGTGCAGCGCTGGCCAAGCTGGCCACGGAGGACCCGACATTCAAAGTGCATGTGGACACCGAAACCGGTCAGACCATTATTTCGGGTATGGGTGAACTTCACCTGGAGATCATCGTGGACCGGTTGACCCGGGAATTCAACGTGGAAGCCCGGGTGGGTCAGCCGCAGGTTGCGTATCGCGAATCGATTCGTGCCGCTGTGGAACATGACGAACGGTATGTGAAGCAGACGGGCGGCAAGGGCCAGTACGCCCATGTGAAGATTCGCGTGGAACCGTGCGACGAACCCTATCTGTTTGAAGACAAGATTACCGGCGGTGCAATTCCAAGGGAATTCATCAAGCCGACTGAAAAGGGAATTACGGATGCCATGGAAGGCGGGATCCTGGCCGGGTATGAAGTGACCAATGTCAAGATTACTCTGTTCGATGGATCCTTTCATGAAGTGGACTCCTCTGAAATGGCGTTCCGGATCGCAGGATCACTGGCATTCAAGAATGCCTGCCGCAAGGCGGAGCCGTTCCTGCTGGAACCCATCATGGATGTAGAAGTGGTTACCCCGGATGATTATCTGGGGGATGTGATGGGAGATCTCAACTCCCGTCGCGGTAAGGTGGGACACCTGGAGTCCAAGGGCGGACTGCAGGTGATTAATGCGAAAGTTCCGTTGGCCGAGATGTTCGGATACGCAACCGTACTTCGCTCACTCAGCCAGGGAAGGGCCTCTTACGTGATGCAGTTTGCTCAGTACGAGGAAGTTCCCAAAAACCTTTCAGACAAGATCGTCAACAATATCTAGTTGATAGGAGGAACCAATGGCGAAGGCAAAATTCGAACGTACGAAACCGCATGTCAATATCGGCACCATCG
>DAINNF010000062.1:0-14912 GCA_036736005.1 Acidobacteriota bacterium | reverse complement strand
CCCTGCAGCACCGGGCCCACCGCGTCCGCCCCGCCGATCCGCTGGGCCAGTTTGTAGCCGATATTGGCCGCGTCCAGGTCGGGGAAAATCAATACATTGGCCTTGCCTGCCACCGGACTGCCCGGCGCCTTCTTTTCACCGATCTTCTGGACCAGTGCGGCGTCCGCCTGCATTTCACCGTCCACCTTCAGGTGTTTGTCCCGGCTCTGAATATAGGACAGGGCTTCCCGCACCTTTTCCACATGCGGATGCTCCGCGCTTCCCTTGGTGGAAAAGGACAGCATGGCCACCTTCGGCTCCACTTCCAGGAACTTTTTGCAGTTTTCCGCGGTATCCATGGCGATTTCCGCCAGCTGCTGCGGGTCCGGGTCGGGCACAATGGCACAGTCCGCAAACAGCACCGCGCCGTTTTCACCGAACGCCGGGTTACCGGTCAGCATCAGGAAGAAGCTGGACACGGTCTTGGAACCGGGCTTGGTACCGATGATGTGCAGCGCCGCCCGGACGGTATGTCCGGTGGTGTTCAATGCACCGGCCACCGAGCCCACGGCCTTGCCGTCTTCCACCATCATGGCCCCGAAGAACAGCGGGTCTTTCATCATTTCCCGGGCCTCTTCCATGGTCATACCCTTGTGTTTCCTCTTCTCATGGTAGAACCCGGCATACTTGTCGAAGTCCTTGTGGTTCACATGGTCGACCACGTCAAAGTTCACGTCGATGCCCAGTTCTTTCGCTCTATTCGCAATGGCGTCCGGGTCCCCGATCACCAGCGGTACCGCCAGCCCTTCATTCACCAGCTGGTGGGCCGCCTGCAAGGTGCGGTCATCGGTCCCTTCCGGCAGTACAACGGTTTTTTTCGCCTGCCGCGCGCGCTCTCTGAATCGTTCCATCAGTGACATGTCTATGCCTCCTTCATCAAGGCTCAAAATCCGGCACCACTATACCACAAACCGCCCGTCGCAACCGGTGGTTTCGCCTGATTTTGTGAAGAAAAAGCACAAAGAAGCGACCACAAGAAATCCTGCCCCCGATTGCCTGTCCCTGCTAATATAGAAGTTAAGAAAATACTTCCATTACGATGTATTCGACCAAGGAGTTCCCATGACTCAAAAAAGAATAAGCCTGTTCAAGCTCAATCCAATGCGATTGTTGCTCATTTCTGTTTTTCTAATTGCTTCTTCCGGAAAAGCACAAATATTGCAACCTCTGGGAATGGAAGGAACGGGTTTCGTCCACAAGATCACCCTCGATGGGAACGCTGCGTACACTGCAACGCTTGATGGTCAGATACACGCTTACGACATCTCCGGCGACAGGCCGTTGTTGCTGTCGAGAACCCGATGTCTTGATTATGTTCGCGATCTTGCGGTCTGCAACGGTTATCTGTTTTCCGCCGAAGGCCCAGCAGGGCTGTGCGTTTATGATGTGACGACACCGGAACACATAAACCGGGTCGCTCAACTGGACAGGGAAGCGTTGGTCTCAGGTTATGATGATGACCCGTACGACTTTGAAGTGATGCACGTTGCTCGAACTGGAAATGCGCTTGTTGTGTATATCCGTCAGGATTACGGCGGATGGGGAATCTCAAGGATTCTGGATATCTCATCACCCTCTTACCCAGTGGTTCTGGACACACCTCCCCTGGGTCCGGCAGAAGTTCTTTTTGCAGAAAATTCCAATGTATTTGTGGCTTACAACAACGAAATCCAGATTTACGATCTGTCTTCCCCCGGTGCCCCTTCCCATCTCAGCTCGCTCGAGCTTCCCGACCCAACAAGACCGGAAATAAGGGACCTGACGGTATGGGGAAACATCCTGTATGTTTTGTATGGTCGTAAGATCCAGCCCTTAGATATTTCAGACCCATCAAATCCGGACCTGATGACCGCTTCAGTAGCATCACGGCCCTTGCACATGATTGCATCCGAGAACAGCTTGTACATTCTAACGAACACAGGTGTTGAAACTTGGGATTTATCGAATGTAGAAGATCTTGCCCGCAAGAACGGGGTTGAAGTTCCCGGATGGCTCCAGGATTTTGCCGTACAGGGTAACAGAATTCTTGTGGCCGGAGGAAATGCCGGTATTTCCAGGATACTCCATTTCAACAGCGAGGTTTCTTCAATACTCGGTCATCTCGAGACCGACTTCAATTGCCGCCGCGTATCCCAAACAGACAATACTGCGATTTTGCTGGGTTCGGACGGAGAAATCCAACTGGCTGATATCTCAGACCTGGAACACCCCGTCCCCCTCGGATACCTGAAAATCGACGCAGAGAACCCTGAAATGGCGGTGTGGCACCAGACACTCCTGGTGGCCGATGGACAGGAGAAAGTCGTATTCATTGATATCTCCAATCCCGATGCACCTGAAGAAACGGGGGAATATCGACCGCTCTCATCTTCCGATAGCGACCTTGTTCCCTTGAACGTCCAGCTTTCAGGCGATTATGCCGTTGTTTTCCCCCGGACGGATTACTATACGCACGAAATCCATGTGCTCAATATGGCCGATCAGGGTGGTCCGGCCTTCACTGTCCGATATGACCAGTGGTATTGGCAGAGTATGTATGAATCCACATTCCCTGTCGTCAAGGACAACTTTCTCATGCTCTTTGACAAATCAACAGAGATGTTCTGTCTGATCAATATCGAGGACCCGGTCAACCCGGTACTGGAAACTTCATTCAACTCCTGGTTTTACGGAACCAATGGACCGGAGAATCCCACAATCGAATTCCCCTGTCTTGCTTTTTCCAACATCGACAATAACTGGAACGGACAGACCACGATGGTTGATATTTCAAACCCGGGTGCCCCGGCATGCATCCTTCATTCGGATTTCATCGGGCAGAGTACCGACATCATCTTGAATGGAAATTTTCTGACCATGGCACCGCTATGGGAAAACCACGTTGATCGATTCAATGTAACTCCCGGAGACAAGGTACTCCTCACCGGACAAGTGAACGTCCCGTCCCCGGTCATGGATCTGGACGGTCAGGATCCGGTCCTGATTGCGGCGGGTGAAAGTGGATTCTACATCGCTGAACTCTCTCAGGAGTCTCCATTTGCTCTTACCGGACAGGCAGGAGGTTCTCTTTCCATAACGGGAATGGATGTACATGATAACCTTGCCATAACCGCTCATTATGAAGAAGGAATCGGTGTCGTCAGTCTTCTGGATCCGCAACACCCGGCTGTCATCGGGGTATGGAATCCGCACGAATCCTTCAACGATGTCGCCACACTTTCGAACACGGCGTACGCGGTTGGCGAAATGGGACTTCAGTGTATTGACATATCGGAACCAAGTAATCCAACGCCCGGCAATCGCCTGTCGAAACAGAAAGTCCGTGATGAACCATTCTGGATTGCCGCATCAGAGCAAACCGCCGCAACACTCACAGACTATGGCACCCTCAACATCGTGGATATCACGGACAACGCAACTCCGGAACTGGCCTCACAGTTGTTCAACCTTACCTATCTGAACCCATTCTGGATGGGCAGTTCCATCGTACTGCCGGGAGAATCATATGGGCTTGCCATTGTGGATGCGGCGAACCCTTCCGTCCCCGTTCTCAGTATCGAAGAATACTATGGCCATGAAGGACTGTTTTTCCCGACATTCGGGGCAGGCAAAGACGATACGGTCTGGCTGTCTGATGGCCGTGTCGTCGATGCCGTGGATATTGCAAATCCGGCAAGTCCCGGCTACATATCATCCAGTGATCAGCTTCTGGGTTATTCCAGGGCCGTCTGCCTCACAGGGGATCATCTTCTTTCAGTAAATAATCTGTCCGATGCTTATGCAAGCGGGTACTGCGTTGTTTCAAGTCTGGACATTTCCGATGCCACCTCACCGGTGATTGAGCAGGAACTTACGCTGCACTTGTGGAAGGACAATATCACCACGGACTGGAAAGAACCCTCCTTTGTGGCTGCAATCGACCATACGGAATCCGCGGCCGCTATTCTGGCATGGAAAGATGCCCCTCTGAGTACCGTTCGCTACAACAATGTAAACCGTCGAACCTGGATCCCCCATATTGAATGGACCCCGTGGTGGAACAGCTTCCTGGTCGTGGACAACCATGGTACGGAATCCAGTGAAATTGCCATTCACACGTTTGAAGACGGCTCCGCACTGCCGATTGAAGAATGGACCGTGGCAGCCGGTGAACAGACGGTGATCCCCCTGTCACAGGGGGATTGCGGCTTCGTCGCATCGGACTTTGCAGACGAAAATCTCATATTCCGTGAGGTGTTCATCAGCCATGAAGACGGAATCTGTGAATTTCTGCTGGACAGCCAGGCCTCGCCCGAAATCATCCTCAGCTTTCCGGAAATTGCCCGGGATCAGCTGACATGGAGAGGCTTGGCCATCATGAACGTGGAAAAAACACCAACGAACGCCCGTCTTCAAGCCATGGACAATACCGGGCAATCGCTGGCAGAAACGACCGTTGAAATTGATGGGTACGAAAAAACGGTTGGATACCTGCAGGATTATTTCCCGGGGATCGATCCGGGCGCCATTTCCCGGGTCACGATAACCGGGGGTAAACATCTCACCGCATTGCGAATTTCCGGACATTCCAACTCACAGTTGCTTTTCACGCCGTCCGTCAACAATTTCGAGCCCGTATCCGGCAGATACTATCTGACCCACATCGCCAACGAATGGGAACAATGGGACAACGGACTGGAATTGAATAACCGGAATGGAGAAGACGTAGACGTGCAAATGTTACTGTTCGCGTCCTCCACAATCGTTGTGGATGAAACCATCACGATCCCCGCAGGCCAGACAATCCATTGGAACCTGAACCAATATGCGGAACTGGGACCGGAATGTGGATTCCTGGATATACTGAAAGACAATGTTATGGTACGTCAGTCCTATCGAAACACGGTCGAAAACGGGATCGCCGAGTTTGTGCTGATTCCCGGCTCCTCAGCAGAACTGGAATTCCTGTTCCCCGGTTATGCAGACGATAGACTCAGCTGGAAAGGGATTGCACTTCAGAATGTTACCGCAGCACCCGATACGGTCCAACTGGAAGCATATGGGTCGGGTGGTCAACTGGCCTCAACCGCCATAGAAGTGGGTGCGCATGATCGGATCGCTCAGACGCTGGAAGAACTTTTCCCCGGCGTTTCCGGCATTGAACGGATAACGGCAACGGGAAACCGCGCGTACACCGGTTTGAATATCTCCGGTATGGGGCATGAACGGTTATTGTTTGTGCCGGCTGTGCCTGTTCAAACCGAATAACACGTCAAGAAGCACGCGGCCTGGTCCGGGTGACAAGACCCGCCCCGAACAGAATTACGGACAATGCCAGGCCGGGAAACATGGGTTGCCAGCCCAGCGGATAAACGGGATTCATGATGTCGCCGGATTGCAGGACACCGGCCGTCAACCATCCCAGGGGTACCAGGAAGCAGAGAATGAGATTGGTCACCGCCACCCCGCGGCTCACTTTCAGCCGGGGGAAGTAGGCCGACAACAGCGGCAACAGAACGGGTGGAATGAACAGGGTACCAATGACATACCACAGCCGGATCACCGAGGGCATCCACACCGCCAGCAGGAAGGACAGGATCGCCGTGAGGGCCAGGCCGTACCGGATCCGTTTGACCGGATCCATGGCAGCTCCGTGACGGGTTCTACCCAGCAGATCGTGGCCCACGGTGACCGCCGCCATCAGGGCGGTGGAATCGATGGTGGACATGATGGTGGCCAGCAGACCGGTGAGGAACAGGCCGGACACGACCGGATGCAGCACCTGTCGGGCCAGCATGGGATAGGACATGGCCGGATTCTCCAGCCCCGTCATCAAGGCCCGTGCATAGAGTCCGGTGGCCGTGGTCAGAAAGTCAAACACAATCCAGAACAGGATGGACAGCAGAATGCCGTTGCGGGCCACTTTCGGACTTTCCGCCGCGTCGCACCGCTGGTGAAAGCCCGGATCCACAAAGGTGCCCAGCGCAATGAAATACCACACCAGGATGAACCCGAAGCTCTGCCCTCCGGTGGGGTCCAGGTGACCGGCCGGGAGCTGCTGTTGAAGAAATGCCAGCCCGCCGAACCGTGAAACCAGCACCACCAGCAGCACCACGAAACCACCGAACATGAGCACAAACTGGAACTTGTCGGTCCGCACCACCGCATGGAAACCGCCGGTCAGCACGTACACCATGGAAAACACCGTTCCCAGGAGGATGCAGGCCACCAGGTTCCAGCCGGTGAACAGGGCCAGCAACAGGCCCGCCATCAGCACGTACGGCGCGGGCAGTGTCATGAAAAATGTCCACACCGAACCGATCCGGCCCGCCGTGGTGCCGTACCGGTTGTAGAGCCGGTCGGGTATGGTCAGTCCACCGTCCGAACGAATCCGGCCCGCCAGGAACAGCGCGTACAGAAGAGCAAACAGATAGTACGGCACGCCGAACACGATCCAGTTCGAGAGCCCGTACAGGTAGCTGAACTCACCGACGCCCAGTATGCCGCCATACCAGGTGGTGACCAGCGTGGCCACGAATGCCGGTAACGTGAGGCGACGGCCGCCCACGATGAAACCGGTTTCATCCGCATCCGGTTTTTTCCCGGTAAATCCCATCACCAGCAGGACCAGCAGGTAGATGGCGGGGATGATCAATTCCAGGGGGAGGGCTGTCAACGGACTGCCTCCGGATAGAGCAGGAATACGGCCAGCAGACCGGAACCGATACGGACCGAGAATTCATCCCCGGTTACCACGTTACTGATCCCTTCCCGAACTCCCATCACCAGCGGTTCGGCGTTCAACGGATACAACAATCCGTCGGTGGTCACATTCGCCACATCGCCCAGCGGTACCAGCGAAACGGTTCTGCCCAGTGAATCCGGAACCGACAACCGGTCCCGCACCAGGAACAGTTCGGCGTCCGGTGTCAGAATCTGCATCCTGAACCGGTCATGATAACGGGCCAGTACCGACAGGTTGCCCAGTGTGTGGTCCAGCCGCCTGCCCGCTACACCGATCACCAGGAGGTCGGTTATGCCTTCCTCATGGCAGACGACCAGGGCCTTTTCCAGGTCACACTGTTCCTGGGAAGGCCTGTGCTCCCAACGGGCATGCTGGAGACGGATCCGGACTTCAGCCGTGATCGAGTCGAGGTCCCCGACCACGGTATCCGGTTCAAAGCCGAATTCCAGTGCGGACCGGCTGCCGCCATCAGCGGCAACGATCCGGTCGAATGCCGCCGGATCCAGGCCGGTCAGTTCACGTTCGGTTACCGCTCCGTTGGCGAACAGAATGCCGCTCGTTCTTTTGTCTGGTTTCATTGCCACACCTTACCACAATTGTTGAACGGGCAGCGCAGCGGTTGCCCGTCGGTTCCATGTCCCGTTTAATAGCGTACCCGGAATCCCAGCGTAAAGTGAAATCCCGCAGACGGCCAGTAATAGTTTTCGCCGGCCCATGCGTCATAGTAGCCGGCCGTATAGGCCTTCTTGTTCAGGATGTTGTTGAACCGGGCGGTCAGTTCCAGCTCATCAAAGCGTCCCGTCACCGGCAACTGCCAGCTGAACCAGGCATGGATCATGTTGTAGGACGGAATGATCCGGTTTTCGTTCTCGGTATTGTCCAGGTACTGCCTGCCGAAATGCTGCCAGCGAATCGCCGCTGTGAAGGGTTCGGTCCGATAGGCCAACGTGGCGTTGCCCACGATGTCCGGAAAACCCGCTATGGTATTTCCCGAAAGATCTTCCACCACCGTTTCACCGGTATACCAGTCATATTCGTTGTACAGAAACGTTTTGTAGTAGTTGTCGTTGAAGCTGAAATTGACGTCCAGTTCAAAATTCCGCGGCAACCGGAACTGACCGGACAGTTCCGCGCCCCGGTGTACCGTGGCTTCGGCGTTGCCCCGGATGGGAAATCCGTCGTCGTCCACCTGTCCATAGGGCACGATCTCATTGTCAAAGTCCATGTAAAACAGGTTGGCCCGCAGCGTCATCCTGTCCAGTGCCAGCACCGTTCCCAGCTCATAGTCCAATAGTTTTTCCGGTTTCACTTCCGGATCAAACCACAGATAACGCTGGAGTACACCGTTTTCCTCCACCGCTATGCGGGTGTCAAACAGTGGCGGGACACCCAGGTCGTCCGGCCCCATCCAGGTATCGAATAGTTCACTGTCCGCCGGCTCCCTGTGGGACACCGATACGTTGGCGTACACATTTAGCGTATCCGTGATGTTCACGTTTACCCCGAACCGGGGATTCCAGAAGTTATAGACCACACGGAGCGAGTGTAGATTTTCACCGGCAAAATTCCCCACTTGCTGTTGATCAAGTCCGTAGGACATGTGCTGAAAATGCAGATTGGCCATCAGCACCACCCGATCTCCCAGATGAACCAGCTCGTTCAGGTAAACCGTTGCATACTTCTTGTCCGAGAAGTACCGGTGATACACGAACTGCGGGGTGTATGCCGGGATATCCTGATCGGTCAGCAGGTCGTCCACTTCACCCCAGTGATGGGAATTGTAGCTGCTGAAATAGGTCCCCAGGGTCAGATCGCCGTCTCCATGGTTCCATCCCAGCTCACTGACCACACCGTACTGGTTCTTCTTCACCCATTTCTGACGGATGAGGTCCGCTTCGGGCGCATCCTCCGGATCCGGCCAGAGCCCGTATTCCCACAGATCACTGTCGTCCTTGTACTGTTCGTAAAAGCCGCGCCCGTGGATGTAAAACAGCGTGTTCTTCCAGTAGAGGTCTTCCGACAGTTGAACGGTGTGGTGCAGTTCGTAATGCGGCTGGGTAAAATTGTCGATGGTGTTGTCATATTCAATCGGATTGTGCCGGTGGTTCTCTTTCAGCGCACTCTCAGGGGACGCTTCCCAGGCGGCATGGGCCACTTCGTTGCCGGTGTAGGCAATCAGCTGTGTCACCGAACGCTCCCCGAACCGGGACAGGGCCAGGTATCCGGACCACTGACGGACCCCGGAATTGTCCCGGTATCCGTCCGACACCAGCCGGGATGCCCGGAACGTCAGGTGGTATCGATCAGACAGATCCATGCCGCCGCTCAGTCCCGTTTTCCAGGTGCTGTAACTGCCGCCATATCCGTAAAACTCCACGCCGTCGTCCCCTCCGGCCCGGGTGATCAGATTCACCGAACCACCGAACGCGTCCACCCCGTAGAGGGAAGACCCCACACCCCGCTGAAACTGGATGCTGTCCAGGGATTCGGCAAAGTCGGGCATATCCACCCAGTAGACCTGGTGATCTTCCGGGTCGTTCAACGGAATCCCGTTGATCATGACGCCGACGCGCTTCTGATCAAACCCCCGAACCTTGAGGTAGGAATAGCCCATTCCGCTGCCGTCGTCCGAATAGGCATACACATTGGGCAGCCCGGACAGCAGCATGGGTAAATCCTGCACGGTATGCTCTTCGCGGATCTTTTCAACGGGTACATCGGTGAACACCACCGGGGTCACCCGTTCCACCGCCCGCGTGGCGGTCACGGTGACCTCCTCGCTGATCTGCAGCGGGCTCAGTTTCAGTCGCAGCAGGATACCGTCTTCTTTCAGTTGGAACTCGGACGTGAGTGTTTCGTAATCCCCGTGATAAACAACGATCACGCATGCTCCGCTGTGTACACCGGCAAACAGGAATTTGCCGTCCACTCCTGTGGAGACGGATTCGCCCGTCTGCTGGAGTTGAACTTCGGCTCCCGGAACGGGGCGTCCGGTCCGTTTGTCCCGCACGGATCCCCGGATGGTGGCCGCAATCAGCGGCAACGCCATGAATATCACAACAAATACCACGAGTCGTTTCATCAATTCCTCCTTCCACCGGCAACCGATGGATATCAGTTGGTTTTCGACCGTGGATCGTGATGGAATGAAAAAAGGCCGTCCCGTGGGGGAACGGCCTTGAAATGGATTGGATCATTCCACCGTTCCCTGCGCCGGCATTACCCGGTTCAGGTTCCAGGGGTATCTTCTCAGCCCGCTTCACCCGGTTGTTTGTCCGGTTTCCGCGAGCACCCCCACGGTCCGCTCCAGAGTATAGCACCGGCCCGTCACTCCCGCAACCAATCAGGATACGCAGATGAATAATGTCCCGGTCTCCATGGTAGAATGGGTGCAATCCCATGTTGCAAACACAATCCCGGGAGGGAACCATGAAGAAAACCAATTTAGTCGCGGCCGTGGCGCTGGCCTTCGGTTCGAAGAAACTGTACCGGGAAGTCGGAAAAAGCTGGGGTGGCCGGATTTTCGGCTATCTGATCCTGCTGGAGCTGTTCTGCTGGGTCTTTCTCGCCGCCGAGATGCACCAGGATTTCGGTTGGTGGATGGCCAACAAGGCCCCGGCGATCATCGATCAGATCCCCAACATCACCATCAAGAACGGAGAGGTTCAAACCGACGTCGAAGAACCCTATTTGATTCAAAACCCGTGGGAACCGGACGCCAGGCCCATGTTCATCATCGATACCACGGGAACCTACACCCAACTGGATGATCATGCGGAAGCCGGTTTGCTGACCAAAAACAAGCTCTATGCCCGCCAGCAGTCAAACCTGAACGAAGTACGCATGTACGATCTGAGCACTGTCCAGGACTTCACGCTGAACGCGGAAATTGTGCGCCATTGGGCCGACCGGATCGCCGCGCTGGTATTCTGGGTGTTGTTGCCCGTCTGCGCCATCGGCGCGTTCCTGTGGCGCCTGTTGCTGGGACTCTGGTATGGACTGCTGGGCCTGATTATCAATGCCTTCCTGGCGGAAAAATCTGATTTTGGTGCCATTTACCGTACCGCCATC
Source organism: Acidobacteriota bacterium (assembly GCA_036736005.1). GTDB lineage: Bacteria > Acidobacteriota > Holophagae > Thermotomaculales > Thermotomaculaceae > DAINNF01. Next base: position 4,078 of record DAINNF010000062.1, on the reverse strand, counting down.
ATGGCCATGACACCCGCCATTCTGGTGGGCATGTTGAAATCGCTGACCGATGTTCACATCCCGTACTTCTGGTTCATCAGTTTCCTGCTGGCCATGGGATTCATGATCTTCGGCCTGTGGGCCCAGTCAACCGACAAACCGGAACCGGGTCCGGAAACCGGTGTAATTGGATGATCAAACGGTTCATCGGACTGATTGCCGCAATTCTGCTGTGCGAAGGCATCGGGGTCATTGGTGCCATTTCCACGCGGACATCGGTCACCACCTGGTATCAAACACTGGAGAAGCCGCCGCTCACACCGCCCGACTGGTTGTTCGGACCGGTGTGGATCACCCTGTACGCCATGATGGGAATCGCCCTGTGGCTCACCTGGAACCGGCTGCCACCGGGAACCGCCCTGAAATGGCCGGTCATCTGGTTCTTCGGCGCCCAGTTGCTGGCCAACCTGTTGTGGTCCATCCTGTTTTTCGGCATGCAGAGTCCGGTTCTCGGTCTGGCGGACATCATCATCCTCTGGTTGCTGATTCTGCTGACCATTGTCTGGATGCGACCGGTGAGCACAACCGGTGCTATCCTGATGGTTCCCTATCTGCTATGGGTCAGCTATGCAACTTACCTGAACACCGGTATCGTACTGTTGAATCACGGTCCCGTCAGCTGACCGGGGCCGTATAAATCGTCTGTGTCGGGAACGCAAACTCCAGTTTGTTCCCGTTGAACGTCTCCAGAATCTTCATGTTGATACGGGTCTGGACGTCCAGAATATCCGCGTCCTTCCGGATCCAGTAGATCAGGAGAATGTTCAGGGAGAAATCACCGAATCCGCTGAACGCAATGAGGGTCCGTTCATCATCCACGCCGTTTTCTCCGGCTGTAATGCCCTTCAGCAGGTCCATGGCCTTCTGCATACCGCTTTCGTCCGTGTCATAGGTAAGGCCCAGTGTCATCACCACCTTTCGTCCCGGTTCCGACGAAATGTTTTCCACCACGTTGTTGGCAATCCGGGAATTGGGAATGGTCACCAGGCGACCGGCCAGTGTCCGGATTCGCGTAGAACGGATACCGATTTCTTCAACGATACCGTCGTATCCGTCCAGAACCACCCGTTCGTTGATGGTGAACGGCTTGTCCGCGAAAATCGTAAAGCCGCCGAACAGGTTGGCAACTGTGTCCTGTGCCGCCAGAGCAAATGCCAGACCGCCGATACCCAGACCGGCCAGTAATGCACCCACATCATAGCCCGCGTTGTTCAGCGCGATCACAAGGGCCATCGCCCAGATGGTGATCTTCATGGCTTTGCGGATGATCGGCAGTAACTGATCATCCAGTTCACCCTCGGTTTTCTCCACCAGGGGGACAATATATTCTTCGATCAGCGCATCCAGGAAGCGTACCACGAACCATGCCACGTTGAACACGATCAGCAGCTGGTAACCCATGCTGATCCACTTGCTGATATTCTCCGGCATATCCAGGCGGCCGAGCCCGAACCAGATCCCGATAATGATGACCGCAAACACAACCGGTTCTTCCAGCATATCGATCAGCAGATCGTCCAGCCGCGTGCGTGTCCGGCTGGTCAGTTTCCTGGCCACGCCGCCGAACAACCAGTACAGGATCTTTGCCACGATCACCGAACCGACGATAATCCCTGCGGCGGTCAGCCATTGCAGCAACGTATTTCCCAGGTACAGTGTTTCCGTCAATGCATTCATTCCCGTCTCCTTTTCCCGGCCGTCCGTTTCCAGGAAACCGACAGACCGTTTCACCACTCAAATGGAATTGAAAACGAGTATACCGGAGCGGGCCGATTCCACAAAGGCCATTTCCGTTCACAAAAAAGCGGGCGGTCCCCAAACCGCCCGCCATTCATGGCCCTATGGGTGGAATTCCCTACTCATCACCACCCGCTGCTTCAGCCATCAGGTCCACCAGGAGCTGTCGCTGTTCCGGTGTCAGTATGTCGTGCAACGCAACTGTGTGCTCTGCCATGAACAGATTGTACTGCTGTTGGAGTTCCTCCCGGACCTCATCCGGCAACGGCAGCAACAGGCGCGGATCAAATTCATCCGAAATGAACGATTCAAAGGCCTGCTGCACATGCTGCAGTTCCCGCTGACGCACAGCGATTCGGGCCTCCTTCATTTCGTTCAACAGATCGTCCACCGCCACATTCTGGTCCTCTGTCAGCCCCAGTTCCGCCCGGAATTCCAGAAATGCGCCGAACAGGCGTTCATCCAGATTCCGATTGACCGGTCGCGGCGCCGCCAGGGCAGCTGTTGATACCACCAGAATCCCCATCAGAATACCTGTTAACCGTTTCATATGAATCCTCCCTTCACCGGTTGCCCGGTCTACCCGCTCCTCAGCAGGTCAAGATTAACGTGGTCTCAATATAGAAAAGCGCTGTGACATCCATTTTTCAAAACTGTAACGGCCTGTAAGTCCCATTTCTTTCCAAAAAAGTAAATTTATATTGACTTAAAACCCCCGCCTGTGGTTTGCTGAATGACAGGTATCATGCAAAACGAGGAGGCTTATATGAAGCGCTTGATGGTAATCTGCGCGCTGGTGTTGTGCGTCTGTCTCCTGCCCGCAAAGGCAGGAGAAAAGAAAGACCAGATGCTGGCAATCAAGGTCGTAAAGGTAAATCCGGCAAAAATGGCCGACTATGAAAAGGCCATGAAACATGCCATGGCATTGTACAAGGAACACAAACTGGACGTACCCGCCATCTGGGTCAGCCAGGATGAAAACATGAACTATCACCTGGTTATTCCGATTGAAAACCATGCGGGGATGGACCGGCTATGGGAGGTATTCGGTAAGATCCGGAAAGACGTGGGCAAAGAAGCCGTCGCTGAAATGGAAACCATGGTTGCCGACACGGTGGAAAGCAACTCCGTCTTCGTGACCAAGTATATGGGGAACCTGTCCTACATGCCCGAGGGATTTGAAAAACGCTCAAAGGACTGGAAATATTTCGAAATGATGGTCTGGTATGTCAAGAATGACGCGTACATGGACGCCATGAAGCTGGCGGGAGAATACCGGGACCTCTATGCCGGTGCCGGCATTGAAGAAGGCTTCGCGGTATACATGGACTTTGTCGGTCCGGATTTGCCCGCCATGAACATCATGAGCTGGGCAAAGAACCCGCTGCATATGCGAAAAATGGAAAAGGCCCACAAGGAAGCACTGGGTGACGCGGTAAAACCGCTGCACGAGAAGTTCCTGTCCATGACCCGGGAAGTGGAAATGGTCCGTGGCTGGTTCCGGCCGGACCTGTCCTATATGCCCAACGAAAAACCGGACGCCGAACAGAAAGCTGACTAACTGGAACTACGGGCGGGACTTCATGGTCCCGCTTTCTTTTCCTTTCGCCACTCAAGCCAACGGGAAAACTCACCCATACTCATTGCAATCTGCCGGACCGCAACCAGAAACGGGACCACAAACAACGACGACATCAAACCCACGCCCAGCACTTTCCGTTTTTTCCACAAAATCCGGTAGGGACGGGAAAACAGTCGCAGAAAGGCAAGCCACAACAGCCAGCCCGCCATTCCTGTGAGTATACCCGTCAACGGTTGAATCACGGTCAATCCGATCAGTGCCATCAAAATGAGAACCGGCCAGATCGGAAACCTCGGATCCAACAGCATTCGAAGAACCCCGGGCCGCCGCAGATTCCACCGGGTCACGCCGACACCGATGTTCCACTTTATATACTTACAAAATGGGCCGTGGGGCTTATGATACAACGCAATGGCATGAGAATATTGAAGACAGACACCGGCTTCCCGCAACCGCCGGGACAGGTCCACATCCTCACCGCCCCGTTCAAAATCCGGATGAAAACCATGGACCCGGTGCAGGACTTCCTTCCGGAATGCCGCGTTGCAGCTGGCGATAAAGTCAATCCCCCGTTCATCCTCCGTCACGTTGGCTTCCAGGCCCAACGCACCGCCGCCCGGATGTCCCACACAGGCAATGCAGGTCTCGAACCATCCGGAACCGGGAGGCAGCAGGGCATCCCCGCCAACCGCCATCACCATCTCATCTTCAAATACCGCT
>DAINNF010000061.1:0-15105 GCA_036736005.1 Acidobacteriota bacterium | reverse complement strand
TCCAAGTCGCCATTTCCCGCCGCCTCCATGAGCGCGGAATAGGCATCCTTATGATGCCTTGCATTCGGATCAGCACCCAGTTTCAGAGAGAGACCAACCTGTTCTTGATTATCCTCTGAGATTGCCTTCAGCAACCTGTGGTTCAGCTCTTCATTTGAACGGCAGCTGACATGAAAATTCGCAAGAATCACAAGAACGAGAGCCATCATGCGCACATAAATGAAAAAAGGCCCACTGATCTGAAACTGTTTATTCTTCACCGCGACAACCTGTCTTTCCCGTTTTTTTCGAATGATAGCACAGGCGGGACGTGACTTGTGATTCGTGATCTGTAAGCCGTGCAGAAGAGAAAGCCGGCTGCTTGGCCGCCATGCGGCAAGACGCATCCGGATAGAGGGATACAAAGCCGCAGTACCGATCCTGTGAGGGAGTCCGGCGCGAGACGGACGCACCGAGCGAAGGAGCGGCACGCGAAGGATTGGGCCGGATCAAGGTGCCTGCGACTGGAGCAAGAACGAATAGACCTTGTGGTCATGAGTTCGCCGCGGAAGGAGCGTAAGCCTTGAGACGGTCCGGGACTTGAGCGTGGACGAAAAGGTGGGGGGAGGTAGGAATTTGGATGTAAAACGAGAGAACTTGAGTCGGGATGATGGGCCGCGTCAGCGGGCAGATGGTGTTTCGGTGGGCTCGCGGATGCTTGCATCCAGGCGGGCTCGACGGAATGCCATCTGACAGCGGGGTTTTGACCCCGCGACAGTCATCCCGACGACAAACGGAACGTTCCGCGTCACTGCACTGGGATATGAAATCTCAACGGTAACTTCGCGAACTGAACCAACGAAAGCAGGCAACGCAGCCACAGGAGAAAAGGACCGCCAGCTACTGTTCTTGATAGCAGTAGGGGCAGACCCGTGCCCGTGGTGAGAGCAGTTTGCCGCAGTTGAAGCAGACCTTCTTGGACGCAGACTCGCCGCCACCCCGCGCAGCCCGCGGCGTCACGATTTCCCCGCTCACCGGCTCCGCCGGCGTCTCCTGCTGCTGCAACGCAATCAGCGCCTGTTTGAACTCCGCCGGCGTCCGGTACCGTTCGTTGAAGTCCTTGTCCAGCGCTTTCATAATCACCGCCGACTGGCCCGGTGTGAGCCCCTCCACCTTCTGGTCCAGTGCCGTGAACAGGCGGTTCTTGACCTCCTGCTCGATTTTCAGCGGATTGAAGTTGGTAAACGGCAGCGCGCCCATCATCATTTCATAGAACATCATTCCGATGGAATACACATCGGACTGGAACACCGCCTTCCCCTCGAAATGTTCGGGTGCCATGTAGGGCGGACAACCGACCCGGGTCACCGCGATGGAATCCGGGTTCAGGTAACGGGAGGTGCCGAAATCGGTCATCTTGACCATGTGCTCGGGCGTCAGCAGGACGTTTGCGGGGCGGATATCCCGGTGGATAATCTGATGGTCATGGGCATGCTGCACCGCGTCACACACCTGGTAGATAATGGACACGGCCTTTTCCCACTTCAGCCCTTCGGACTCCTTGATCAACCGGTCCAGCGACGGGCCTTCAATGAATTCGGATACAATGAAGAATACGCCGTCCTTCCGCTCAACCGAGTGGATCTGGACGATGTTGGCATGGGACAGGGACGCCTGGATACGGGGTTCTTTCAGCATGTGCTCCAGTTCCTGGTCCTGGTTGTGGGGTACTTTCAATGCCACCTTCCGCTTCACCCAGGTGTCGGACGCCAGATACACCGAACCGAAACCGCCGCTGCCGATCCGCCGAATGATGCGATATTTGCCAATTGTTTTCCTGTCCAAGAGCATATCGGGATTCTACCACACGGAAAACCCACGTGTATGCTTCAATTGACCGGCGTGAAAGACACTTTGCATTCAAGGACTTTTCACGTATACTGTTGGAAAGTACCGGGTGAGGTAATACTGCATAGGATGGGTGCAGGTGTTCTGCACAGGGATGGAGGTTTCTTGAGCACCAGGAAACTGCTGGTCGTGGACGATCAGGCGGATATGTGTGACATCGTGTGTGAAATCGCCGAAGACTGCGGATATGTCGCCCAGAGTGCCACCGATGCGGAGAGTTTTGAACAATTATACTGTGACGAGTTTTCCGTAGTTGTTCTGGATCTGGTAATGCCCGGTACGGACGGTGTGGAGTTGCTGCGATATCTGGCCGATCACAACTGCACAGCTGCCGTGATCCTGATGAGCGGTTTTGATAAACGGGTATTGGATACCGCACGCCAGTTGGGCGCCGCTCACGGACTGAATGTCCTGGGATCTCTGCTGAAACCGTTCCGCATCAAAGAACTGCAGGATATGCTCAACTCGCTGGATACCAGCAAGACGAAGACCCCCACCCATGTGAAAACCGGTCCGGAATTGCACTGTGAAGACCTGGCGGAGGCCATCCGGAACGACCAGTTGATTCTCCACTTCCAGCCCCAACTGGAACTGGTATCCGGCGATATTTATGGGGCGGAAGCGTTGTGCAGATGGATCCACCCCGAACACGGCATGATTTTCCCGGACCAGTTTATCAGCCTGGCGGAGGATTGCGGACTGATGCCCCAGCTCACCCAGCGGGTGCTGAAACTGGCACTGGATAACTGCGCCCAGTGGCGTAAACACGGACTGAAATTGAGTGTCTCCGTCAACATTCCGGTCAGCCTCCTTTCCGATCTTTCCCTCCCGAACAACATTTCAGATCTGTTGACCGCTGCGGACGTTCCACCTGACGGAATTCTCCTGGAGGTAACCGAAACCGGATTGATCCAGGAACTGAGAGAATGCCTGGACGTCCTGACACGGCTTCGGATGAAAGGTCTGGAACTGGCGGTGGATGATTTCGGTACGGGTTACTCCTCGTTTTCCCAGGTGCAGAACATCCCGGCCACCGAGTTGAAAATCGACAAGTCTTTCGTTATGAACATGACGGAAAGCGAAAGCGCGAAGGCCATCGTGGACAGCGTCATTGATATTGGAAAACGACTGAATATGCGCGTGCTGGCGGAAGGGATTGAAACGGACGAGATCCGTTCGGAGCTGACCGCCTCCGGCTGTCGATATGGCCAGGGCTACCTGTTCAGCCGGCCCGTACCCCCGGATCAGTTCCTGGATCTGGTCAAACAGTCCCCCTGGAAATCCGGCAACTGATCATGTCATGAAAGGGAGTCACACCGTGACAGCCGATGCCGGCAGCATTTCTACCGGTCAAGTCCGCAATCACAAGCCGACCGAAGAAGCGGGTTTCACGCTGATTGAACTGGTTATGGTGATCGTGATACTCGCCATCGTCAGCGTTGCGGTAGTCCCCAGGCTCACATCACTTTCCGAAGCGTCCGTCAACCGGGATGCCAGGTTGCTGGTCAATTACCTGACCATGGCCCAGCAACTGGCCATGTCCCGCAGCGATACCTACGGTGTCTGCTTTGATCTGGGTAACAGCCGGTATTCGGTGAGTCGCACGGATTGCACCGATCCCGGTACCATCATTCCCTCACCGGAGAGCAGGGCCGATCCGTTACGGATCGAATACGACGCTACTCTCTCGATCGCACCGGCAAGTGCAACTTCCGTGTTTTTTGATTACCTGGGAAGGCCGACGCCAAACGGCATCACCATTACGGTGTCGTCCGGCAGTTACAGCGTACCGATCACAGTAGAAGCGAATACGGGGTTTGTCCATGCAAACTGAACGGGGTCTGAGTCTCATTGAAACCATTATCGCCATTGTCATCATTGCGCTGGCAGTGGCCGGCATCATGACGGTTTTTTTTCAAAATGTTCAGAAGGGAACCCGCCCATTGCTGGAAACCAAAGGGGTGGAACTGGGACAGGCCATGCTGGATGAGATTCTGTTCAAGCGGTGGGACGAAGATACACCGCTGGGCGGTGGACGAATTCCCACAGGACTGGCCAATATCGGTACCGAAGGAGAGAGTTCAAGAACCGCCTTTGACGATGTGGACGATTACAACGGCTACAGCGACGGTGTTCCGGGGGAACCCCTGCAAAACGAGTTGGGGGAAGATATTTCCAGCGGATTTACCGGGTTTTCCCGCACCGTAACGGTTGCATTCGATAAACCGCCCGGAGCTCCCGCAGGGATCCCGGTGAATGATTACAAGAAAATTACGGTCCAGGTGACCATCCCGACAGGAGATACCATTGGGTTTACAGCGGTCAAGACCAACTATTGAATCGGGCTTCACCCTGATCGAACTGGTGATCACCATTGTGGTGGTGGGCATCATCGCGGGGGTGTTGTTCCCGGTCATTTATTACGGTGCCGAAAGTTACCGTCAGCAGGTGGCCAGAACCGAACTGATGTCCAGAGGCCGGCTCGCGTTGGAACGGATGAGCAGGGAAATCCGTCAAGCTGTGCCCAATACCACAAGAACCGGTACCACCGCCGTTGCGGACGACACGCTGGAATTCGGCACGGCCGTCTTTGTTTCCAAATATGTGGCCATCAGTGGCGGTTCGGCCCCCTTCACCCTGCAGGACAATACCGGTTTATCCATTCCATCTGCCCCGTTTGTTGTGCTGTACAACACAACACCGGCCGACTACTATGCCTATCCGGCTTCACTCACCACATTCCAGGTTACCGGTGTCGGACCGAACAGCGTCAGCTTCAATGCACCGGCCAAACCGAATCCGCCCACCAAACGGTACCAGTTGTCGGAAGGACCGGTTACCTATGCGCCGGACGCTTCCGGTAATCTGATCCGTTACAGCGGATACGATCCCGGCGACAATCCCCTGGTCTCCGCATCAGACATGGATATACTGATCGACAGCGTCACGTCCATTCAGTTCCGGTACAGCCCGGGAACGCTGAGCAATGCAGGACTGGTAACGATCCTGATGCAGGTTTCCAATGGTGATGTTTCACTGGATTTTCATCAGGAGGTACATATCCGAAATGTTCCGTGAACGTGAACGGGGGGGCACCCTCATTGCAGCCGTATTTCTCGTACTCATCCTGGCCATGATGGGGATTATCATCACGGTCTACACCATTTCGTCTGCAGAAGAGGCGGGAAATGAATATCTGTCCGTCCAGGCCTTCTATTATGCGGAAACCGGGATATATGCCGCATTGACCGATATCACCGACAACAACACACTGAATGTAACCAGCTATACGTTTACCAATCCTGAAGGAACCGCAACCATTACCGCCAATAAGATCGGAACGGTATGGATCCTGGAATGTACCGCCACAGCCGGCGACACGGGTACCCAGAAATACGGAAAACGGACTCTGCGCGTGCTGTTTGAGGACTAGGTCGACCTGTCCAATTCCTCCCCTTTCTTTTCACTTGTCATACGCTACAATAGATCAGCGCTGATAAACACCTGCACGAAAGGACGGAAGCGTATATGACAGAACAGAAACCGAAACGAAAACCGCCTGTTGATGTGCTGAAAGATGCGTTCAAGGAACTGGGCGGCACGTTCGTGGCCTTCGTCAAAGCCCCCAAAGCGTTGTGGGGGATCAATGTCCCGTATATTATCGAAGGCCTGGTCTATTTCGGCATTTTAACCATTCTGGGAAAATACTGTTCCGAAAACGTCGGTCTGAGCGACCTGCACAGCGGATGGGTGTATTCCCTCGTTACCGGCGGCATCACCCTGGCCATGCTGCTGCTGGGCGGCGTCAGTGACAAGATCGGTGTCCGCAAAGCGCTGGCCCTGGCGTTCCTCATGTTCTTCGCGGGTCGCGCGTTGATTGCACTGTCCGGCACCCTGCCCCTGGGAAGAGGGCTGGGGTCCCCCATGTTCTTCGTGATGATTGCCGGCCTGGCGATCATGGTGATTGCGTACGGCCTGTACCAGCCGGCAGCCTACGCCGGGGTGAAGCGCTACACCACCCCGAAAACCGCCGCCATGGGGTATGCCGTTATTTATGGACTGATGAACCTGGGTGCATTCTTCTCCGGTCTGATTTCACCGAGACTGCGGGAAGCATTCCAGCACACCTTCCCGCCCAACGGTTTGACGTCGGTATTCTGGGTGTACGCCGGATTCTCTGCACTGGCCCTGGTTGTCACATTGGTCATCCTCACGAAGAAAACAGATCAGGCCGCCGTCAAACAGATCAAGGACGAGTCTGATGAAATCAAACGGGCGGACCGGGAAGCACGGGGAGAAACAGAGGAAAAACAGGAAGTGGCTCCCGCACCGGATACCACGGCACCGGTTCCGTTCAGCAACACGCCATTGATCGTAATGGGGATGTTGACAACGGTTGCTGTCGTCATCGGCGGCATCATCCAGAGCGGCCGGATGATCTCACTGGCCGGCGCTCCGGTCATCTGGAAGCTGAATGCATACGCCCTGGCCGCCTACCTTGTCGGTATCGCATTGTTTGTAGCTGCCATCTTCGAGTTTCTGCGCCATCGTCCGGACCATCCCTTCCGGGATACCCGGTTCACTTTTTTCATCTTCATCCTGATTCCGGTCCAGACGCTGTTTGCCCACAACTGGCTGACCATCCCCTATTATCTGGACCGGGCATTTGCGGGCGGATTCGTCAGCGAGAACTTTGAACTGTTCTCAAACCTGAACCCGCTGCTGATCTTCATCCTGACACCCATCGTGGCCGGTCTGACCGCCCGGGCCAATGTATATCGGATGATGATTATCGGTACCATGGTAATGGCACTGCCCACTTTCCTGCTTGCGCTGGGGCCCAATGTCTACCTCTTTCTGACGTACATCCTTCTGATGTCCATCGGTGAGGCCATGTGGCAGCCCCGTTTCCTGCAGTGGATCGCTGAAATCGCTCCCGAGGGAAAGACCGGAGCGTATATGGGAATCGGACAGTTTCCGTGGTTCCTGACCAAGCTGGTTACCGGATTGTACTCCGGCGCATTCGTCGCGAAATACCTGCCCAAACCGGAAACCGGCATGCAGATCAACAGCGAAACCCTGTGGTTTATTTATGCGTTGATTGCGATGATTACGCCGATTGCACTGATCATGGCCAAGAAATGGATGGTCACCGGAATGAAGGAACGGCACGCCGATTAACCGGGGCATCCATCACTTCACGCTTAAAAAAAGACGGACCTTCGGGTCCGTCTTTTTTGGCAATCCGTGCCGCCTTGTACTATATTATGAGTAGAAGAACAGGAGGTATACTATGGTTGTGGAAAAACGCCGGTACCGCAGGCGTTTGATTTCCAGGCTTGTGGGATACGACCCGGGAGACGGCAACGTCAATTTCGGTATGACCGGAAACCTGTCACGGGGCGGCATGATGCTCAGGAGCCCCTATCCCATGGAAGCCAGACGGGAATTCACATTCTATGTCGGTCTGGACAATGACGTCGTTTCCATTCCCGGTGAGACAAAAGAATGTTTGAACCGGGACGGCATGTACCATGTCCGGATCGCGTTTGATTACCAGTTCCCGAGAAACCTCTAAGGCCGCGCAGCATCCAATTCAAGACCGTCTTTTTGTCCATCTGATGTTGTTGTGCGCGCACTGCAATAACATGTCGGGCGGTACAACCCCGGCTTCTTTTGAGATACAATCAACCCGTTACAAATCGTCCGAGCAAGGCACTGCAAAAGGAGTGTGTGGATGTTGATGCCGATACCGGTTACCGGCCTGTATACAGATTTCTATGAATTGACGATGGCGCAGGCCTATTTCTTTTCGCCCTACAGAGACGCCACCGGCACTTTCGACCTTCATTACCGAAAAAACCCCTTCGGGGGAGGTTATGCGATATTCGCAGGATTGTCCGAGGCGATTCAGGGTCTCCAGCACTATCGGTTTCAGGAAGAAGATCTGAATTTTCTTGCAGACCGGGGCTTCAAACCGGACTTTCTGGATTATCTCAAAGACTTCCGTTTCCAGGGTTCGATAGACGGCTTCCTTGAAGGAGATATCGTATTCGGTGGAGAACCTCTCCTTCGGGTCCGGGCATCCATTATGGAAGCCCAGTTGATCGAAACACTTCTGCTGAATATCATCAATTTTCAGACGCTGATCGCCACAAAAGCCATGCGGACGGTTCAGGCCGCCCGTGGACGGGACGTGGTCGATTTCGGCATGCGACGGGCTCAGGCCGGTGCCGCAATGGCCGCTTCCCGCGCGGCGTATATCGGCGGGGTAGTGGGAACATCCAATACGGAGGCTGCCCGGATGTACAACATTCCGGCCGTGGGCACTCACGCCCACAGCTGGGTTCAGAGTTTTGAGAGTGAAATCGCCTCTTTTCGCTCATACGCGGATGTGTATCCGGACAGTACCACGTTGCTGGTAGACACCTATGACACGCTTGCTTCCGGCATCCCCAATGCCATCCGGACAGCACGTGAGCTGGAGAAAAAAGGACATCGTTTGAAGGGAATCCGACTGGATTCCGGGGATTTGGCCTATTTCAGCCGGAAAGCAAGGGCAATGCTCGATGAAGCCGGTTTTCCGGACGTTCGGATCGTCGCGTCCAACCAGCTGGATGAACAGTTGATTTCCAGCCTGCTGGATCAGGGAGCACCCATTGACGTGTTCGGTGTTGGGACACGCATGGTGACCGCCTACGATCAGCCGGCACTGGACGGTGTCTACAAGCTCTCCGTAATGGACGGACGCCCGACATTGAAATTTTCTGAGAATCCGGAAAAGATCAACCTGCCCGGAGATAAGACGGTGGTCCGGTATACAAATGGAGACGGTCTGTTCGCAATGGACGGCATTCTCCTGGAAGATGAGGATCCGGACCGGGTTCGCATCATCCGACACCCTTCCGTCGAATTCAAACGGACCGACCTTCGGAAAGAAACCCTGCAGCGACAGACCGTATTTCATCCCCTCGTGAAACAGGGTCGGCCTGTTGAACCGATGCGCGAACTGGAGGAAATCCGGCGGTTCGCACGATCCCGATGGGAAAAACTGAGCGAAGGGCACAGACGTTTTGTCAACCCCCACACCTACCGGGTCGGACTGAGCAATCGTCTGTACGCTCTGCGGCGAAAGCTCATCGGAAGGAGATGTTTATCATGACAAAACGTTGTCTGATGATTGTAGATGTCCAGAACGATTTCTGCCCGGGAGGAGCTCTCCCCGTGTCCGAAGGCGATGCTGTTGTCCCGGTTATCAACGGGATCGTGGACCGGTTTGACCTGGTCATTGCATCCCGGGACATGCACCCGGAAGAAACGGTCCATTTCGGGAAATGGCCGCCTCATTGCGTGGCCGGGACGCCGGGTTGCGAATTTCATCCCGAACTGAACTGGGAAGCTATTCATGTGTTTGTGGAAAAGGGTACCGGCAATCGGGACGATGGCTACTCCGCATTCGAAGGAACCAACCTCAATCTGGAAGAACTTCTTCGGGAACACGAAGTGGATGAGGTATATGTTGCGGGTTTAACCCTGGAATACTGCGTACAAACGACCGTACTGGATTCCCTGAGAGCCGGGTTCCGGACAGCTGTCATCATCGATGCGACCCGGGCGATCAACGCAAATCGGGGGGACAGCGAATCTGCACTGGAAAAAATGAAGTCCAAAGGAGCCATTCTGATCACCAGCGACCGCCTCAATTTCTGACAAAAATCATGGTATAGACATGAAGGCAAAAATTCCTGCTATTGCAGGTGCTATATGCTAGAATCGGAATACTACGGGCCGGGAGGGACGTATGCGCAGATTTCTTATCTTTACCCTGTTTCTGGGACTGTCGACGGGATTGGGATTTTCCCGTGAAGTCACCATTACCATCCTCGCGACCACGGACACCCATGGAAACGTAAACGGGTTTGATTATGCCACCGACCAGGATCTCGGATACGGTCTCACGCAAATTGCCACACAGATTAACAACTTGCGGGGATCCCGCAAAAACCTGATTCTGGTTGACTGTGGAGACGCGATTTCCGGAAACGCCCTGACCTTCTATCACAAGCATTTCGCTTCAGATCAACCCAATCCGGTCATTGCCGCCATGAACGAAATGGAGTATGACGTGGCCGTTCCGGGCAACCACGAATTTGATTTCGGTCTGGACTATCTGGCTGAAGCGATCAGCACTTCGTCCTTTCCGTGGATTTCGGCAAATATCGTGCAGGAACAGACCGGCCAACCACTCCTGTCCGGTACGGTCGTTCTGGAACGGGAAGGCGTCCGGATCGGCTTTTTCGGTCTAACGACTCCTGCTACCGCCAGGACACTTCCTCCCGCCACTCTGGGTGGTATGGCATTCCAGGACATGGTGGAATCCGCCAGAAATGCAGTTGCCTCTCTGAAAGCCCAGGGAGTTAACCTGGTCGTAGGCCTGGTGCACAGTGGGAGAGGAGAGAAGGTACAGACCGGCACAGGCAATGAAAATGCCGTTTATCAGGTAATCGAACAGGTAGAAGGCATCGACATCATTCTGTTCGGCCATTCCCATGGGGAAGTACCGCTGGAACTGTACAAGAATGTTCTCCTGTGTCAGCCCAAAGACCATGCTCAGTCGCTGGCTGTCGTCATGGTAGATCTGCAGCAACGGGACGGTCAGTGGGAGATTCTGGCCAAGACATCTACAACGCTGAAGACCGTCGGGCTCACATCTGACAAGAAAGTGGAACGGAAGGCGAGAAAGATGATCCGGGACTGCCAGGATTTTGTAAAGGAATCACTGGGAACGTACGATACCGAACTGGTTGTATCTGAAAATCCCCTGACTCCCCGGGGACCCTTTTACCTGCTGAGCAATGCCGTGAACCGCTGGAACGACTCCGATGTGGTCGTGGTTCCCATGATGGAACCCGGCATGGAAATCAAGTCGGAACGGGCCGATTTTCTGAATCGACATGTGTTCCGGCTGTTGCCCTATGACAACTATGTCATCCGCTTCCAATTGAATGGTGAACAATTAAAAGGATTGATTGAACAGGATGTTTCACTGTTGGGATCGGATGCAAAACTGCTTCCGGGTGTTCCGTTTTACCGCTTTGCCAACTTCGGCGGTGTCCAGTACAGTGTGAATATGTCCGCGGCACAGGGGGAACGGGTTACGGTTCAACAGGTTGCCGGAAAACCATTCGATGCAGCCGCGACCTACAGTATTGCCATGACCGGTTACCAGTACGGGTTGGGCGCTTTCTTTTCCGGAGAAAAACCACAACCGCTGGAATGGTCCGACGTATCACTTCGCCAGATGGTGCGCAATTACATTCTGGGATTGCAGGATAGCGGGGAGTAAAGATTGGTCCGTACCGTATTGTCCACAGCAAAGCTGACTTCCGTGTTTCTGCTGGTATGTCTGTCAGTCGTACCTGGAGTCGCTTCACAATCGGATCGTCCGACCGGCTCCGCTAAATGCGGCATGTGTCACCGGAGTAAACAGATCGGGAACCAGTTTGGAAAGTGGAAATCGGGACCGCATGCAGCGGCATTCCGTACACTTCAGACGGAGCAGGCACGCAAAATGGCCCGGCAACAGGGTGTTGAACATCCGGAATCCAATATGGCCTGTCTGAAATGCCACACGACAGCCGGCGTCCTGAATCTCGATAACGTCAGCGGACCATTCGTGGTGGAAGGCGTGGGCTGCGAGGCCTGCCATGGTGCCGGCAGCCGGTACAGTGAACTCTCCGTCATGCAGGATCGCAGGAAAGCCATTATGAAGGGATTAAATCCGGGCAGTCTGAAAGACTGTCTCAATTGTCATAACGGGAAATGCCCCGCCGCCCGTCCCATGGACCCGGTAGCGGGGTGGAACAGAATCGGTCACTGAGGCATGGGACCTCTCATGTTATCTTTTCATTAAAAGGAGTTATCGCTTGAAGAAGAAATCCTTGTCGTTTTATATGATGTCGGCCGGGCTCCTGACGTTGTGCCTGCTGGCCCTTCAGGCGGCGGCGAATCTGAGTCAACCGGTCTTTTATGGTCTAATCGGTCTTTACGCTGTTCTGGTCGTTATCGCAGCCGCCCGGATGAAGTCGGATCTGGTGGACTTTTTCAGGTCCATGAAGCTGGCTGCTGCGCTGTTAATCTATGTCACCCTTGCCGTGGCAATCGGAACCATGGTATTGCAGAATGTTGATAAAGCGAGGTATCTCCAGAGCTATTCCGAGGGCTTCTATCAGTTTATCAAGCTGTTCACACTGGATGATACCTATCATTCCATCTGGTTTGGCGGGCTGGTGGCCATTCTGAATATCAACCTGCTGATGTGCACGCTGGACAAGCTTCCCCTGAAGAGAAACCGGATCGGCTTTTTCCTGATTCACCTCAGCATCCTGATCGTGGTCCTCGGTGGATCCATTTCCGCATTTTTCGGCATCAAGGGTTATATCCACATGAATGAAGGCAAGTCTTATGACAGTTTCCGCCTGACCCGGTACAACCAGATGCTGAAGGATTCTCAGAAACTCGATTTCTCTGTGCGGCTGGATGATTTTGAAGTGGATTATTATGATCCGGATTACCGGATCTACGTGTACGCACGTGAATCCACCCAGCAGGACTTTGACAAAGCGCCTTTCTCATTCGAAGCGAAGGAAGGCGAAAGCTACCCGGTGAAACTGCCCGGATCGGACGCAACGCTGACGGTGAACGCATTCTACAAGAACTATGCCGTGAGAGAGGTGGCCGTTGAATCCGAAGAAGGTGTACCGGCTGCTGAAGTGGTCTTTACCCAGGGTGAACAGTCCCAGACGGCGCATTTCTTCGATCAGCCCGGCGATGACCGTTTCTTCCTGCCAAAACAGGACGGTATGATTATCTTCAAGCAGAATATGCCGGAAAATCCGGCTGAAGTCGCCAAAGCGGGCATGATACTCAACATCAAAACGCCGGACGGATTCTCCCGGGACCTGACGATCAAAGTAGGGGAAACCTATCCGTTCATCGACAACTACCAGATGAAAGTTGTCCGTTTCCTGCCCTGGTTTGTGATCGACGATGAAACCAAGCAACCGGCCTCCCGGAGTGACGTTCCCAACAACCCGGCACTGGAACTGGAATTGATCAACAGTGCAACCGGTGAGCAGAACACGCAATGGGTGTTCGCCAACCATCCGGACTTCTCCCATGGACAGGCATTGCCGGGTGACGCAAAAATCACATTCACGTATATCCCCACACTTCCGGGAAAGCCCGCCTATGTGGTTTCCTCGGACAGCCGGTACGTGAAAGTGGACAACGGAAAGGTCGTGGAACGGGGATCACTGGAAGACAACAGGCTGGACTTCGGAGACTATGCCTTCACGTTCAAACGGTTCATCCCTTCCGCAACGAAGAAGCGGGAGGAGTTCAACCGCTCCGATGAATTCAAGAACCCGGTGGTTATGGTCACATGGACCCGTAATGACCGCTCTGAATCCTACACGGTATCTGCTTCCAGCGAACGGGCCACCTTCCTGGACAATGGAAGAGTCGCCCTCCTGCTTCGCAACAAGGAAACAACCCCCAAGGCGTACCGCAGCCACGTGTCCGTTCTGAAAGACGGCCAGGCGGTCAAGACGCACACACTGAAGGTAAACTCGCCCCTCGTATATGGCGGCTATTATTTCTACCAGTCCAATTACGATCCCAAAGACCCGACCTATTCCGGCATCATGGTGGTCCGGGATCCGGGTGTATACATCGTGTTCTTCGGCTTCTTCCTGTTGGTTGTGGGTGGAATACTCCGATTCTATTTCAAGATGTGAGGTGCTGAAATGATTACACTGATTGAGAACTTCTCGCGGATCAGCACCCTGCTGTTCGGCCTGATCTGTATTTATTCGCTGTCCATGGTTCTGTATGGAATATCTCTGTTTATCCGAAACCAGAGTGTCTACACACTGGGACGTTTCTCCCTGTTCGTCGGATTCCTGATCAATACCTGGCTCATCATCGAACGGTGGATCGAAGCGGGAAGGCCGCCCTTCAAAACATTCTACGAATCGCTGGTCTTCGCAGCATTCTGCATTGTCCTGGTCTACCTGGTACTGGAACTGGTCCGCAAAGTCAAACTGGTGGGATTCGGTTCCATTCTGCTGGCACTGATTGCGCTGCTGGTCGCTGTCATGAAGGTGGATGTGGAGATCATCAGTCTCCCGCCGGCACTGCAGAGCGGCTGGTTCATTCCACACGTGGTCATCTACTTCATCGGGTATGGCGCCCTGGCTGTCTCTTTTGCCACCGGAATCATGTACCTGTTCTTCCCGGACAAGTATGAACTGTCCCAGGAAACCCTGAAAGGACGCTTTCTTACCAATGCACTGGGTGGCGAAACGATTGACCTGGAAGAGTTTACTCATCAGTTGATCGTGGTCGGTTTTACCTTCCTCAACCTGGGTCTGCTGACCGGCTCCATCTGGGCCAAGTTCGCCTGGGGAGATTACTGGTTCTGGGATCCGAAGGAAAACTGGTCACTGATTACGTGGCTGATCTATCTCACATACTTCCATCTGCGCTACGTAAGAGGATGGCGGGGACGGAAAGCCGTGGTATTCTCTATTATCGGATTCCTCGCAGTAATCTTCACCTATCTTGGCATGAACCTCCTGCCAACCGCCGAGATGAGTGAACACGTATACACGGAGTAGTGATGGCAGCAGACGTCAACCGGCATGAAAAACACCATCGGGAACAGGAAATCCGGGAAGAGTACGAGATTACCTGCTCCATGTGCGGCCGAACGGACAAGGTTCCGTTCCGTCCCTCCCGGGGAACAGCAGTTTTGTGCCGGGCCTGTTATGATGTCAAGAGACGTCGGCGTACGCGCAACAAGGAAATGCTGAAGAAGATCGTGGGCCGGTTCGAGATTACCTGTGACCGGTGCGGACAGGAAGTCGAGGTGGATTACCGGCGGTATTCAGCCCCTGTCAAGCTCTGCGATAACTGTTATCGGGAGTTGAAAGGAGAAGACCACCATCAGTCCCACAGACCCAAACGCCTCCAGGTCATGACAACCATCACCTGTTGCCGGTGCGGCAAACGGGACTACGTGGACTTCGTTCCGGAAGATCCGGACAAGGTATTGTGTAAGCAATGCTATCGCCTGGAGCCCGATGAACCGGAATCATGACTGTATGATCAAGAAAGGCCCGGCGGCCGCGGGGCCTTTTTCTTTGTTCCATCAAA
>DAINNF010000060.1:0-15120 GCA_036736005.1 Acidobacteriota bacterium | reverse complement strand
GGCCCCTCTTACTGTCTGCATGTTTGCCCTTCTCTATAAATCCATGCGGCTCAGGTCTTTCACAATGGTCAGCAATTGCGGGATCAGCTGCTTCTTGCGGGAGATGACCCCCTTTGCCAGCAGCACCCCTGCCTGCTGTTCCGGGTAACCGGTTTCCCGGCCGATCCGGGAATCCCCGGCGTACAGGAACAGTGAATCACCGGCCACAATATCCGTGACCAACAGTGCGGAAAACAGGTAGCCGTTCTTAACGCGAAGCCGCTCCAGTCCTTCCACCAGGGATTCCAGCCGACCGCCCACTTCTTCAAATCCCACAACTTCCACCTGGCTGACGGAAAACGTATGCTTTCCTTCCGAAAATGCCTTCATGTCCGTGTTCAACAGCTGTTCATCCGGCCGGTCTGCAACCGTGGACGCATTCCGGAACATCTCCATACCGTACTCTTTCGGGTCTACACCGGCGAGTTCTCCAAGCCAATCCGCCATTTCAAGATCCACGGACATGCATGTCGGAGAACGAAAAACCACCGTGTCACTGAGGATGCCGGACAACATGATCAACGCGATATCCGCTTCAGGATTCAACCCGTGCTCCCGGAACAGGGTGGCCACGATGGTACAGGTACTCCCGTACGGCTTGCAGAGATAGGTGATCGGCCGGTCTGTGGAAAATCCTCCGATCCTGTGATGATCCACAACCTCCAGAATCTCAGCGTCATACAGTCCCGGTACAGACTGTCCGTCCTCATTGTGGTCTACCAGAATGACAGGCTTATGGACATTTCGCAGCAGGTCCGACCGCGTCAAAATCCCGGTTACCCGATCTTCGTCATCCACAACCGCAAGCCCCCGGTGGTGGGAAGACAGCAACCGTCGACGCGCCTCACTTTTCAACACATCCCCGTGAATACACAGATCGCCGGTTTCGGCCGCCAGACGGGTGGGGATGGACAATTTGGCCAGATTCAATGCCTGGGTAATGGAAAACCCGGTCCGGATCAGCACCACACCGGACTCCCGGGCAGCCGACTCCGTGTCGGGATTCAGATTTGCACCGTTCGTTACCACCACTGCGCGAACACCGGCTTCAATGGCTGTTCGGATGATGTCGTCCCGGTCCGCGGTGAACAGAATCGTGTCCGCCGGATCCCGTTCCTCTACTTCCTTGCCGAACGAGTAGGCCCCCGAAACCCCGACCAGAAATTCCGCTTCGAATGACGCTTCCGTGATTTCGCCGGAAACCAGTTCCCCTTGAAGGGCATTCAGCAGATTCTGCATGGTCAGGACAGCTTTCAGGCTCGCTACCGGAGCGGTAACATTCAACAAATGATCGGTAAGGGAAAACAGGGTGATCATTCCGGCAAACGTCTCATCCGGATTCACCACCGGAATGATGCGGATCCGCTCCTTCTGCATCAGTTCCGTTGAACTGAGCAACGGTTCCTCTCCGCCCACCCGTTTGACATCGGACGTCATCAGGTCCTTGACACGGACATGGACATCACCCAGAAAACGGGGCGTTTCCACATCGGCATGATTCAATACCCATGCTGTCTGCGGATTGGGAGCCCCCAATCGACACGCCACAAACCGATTGCTGCCGGTAATCCGGTTCTTCAGATTCGCATAGGCAATGGCCGAACAAATGGAATCCGTATCCGGATTTCGGTGTCCCACCACAAAGACGGTGTTTTTCATTGCACACTCCATGCTTCCTTTCTGCACATTGTATCGGATGGGCACCACCCTGTCAGCAACGGATCAGGCACAAGAAAACGGGGCCCGAAAGCCCCGTCTGAAAATCAAAGATGAAGACAGCATCGGCCGATCAGACCCAACCTCTCAGCTTCATCGCTTCCGCCACGCGACCGATCGCAACAACATAAGCACCGGTTCGGTTATCCACGTTGTATTTCTGCGAGGTTTCCACAACGGACCAGAATGCATTCTTCATGATATGTTCCAGCCGCTGGTGAACTTCTTCAACCGGCCAATACAGGTTCATATTCCCCTGTACCTGCTCAAAATAGGAAACGGTTACGCCACCGGCGTTGCACAGGAAGTCGGGAATCACAAACTGACCGTTTTCGAACAATGCCCGGTCGGCTTCCGGGGTGGTCGGACCGTTCGCACATTCGGCGATGATCCTGGCCTTCACGTTCTTGACGTTGTCTTCGGTAATCTGTCCTTCCAATGCGGCCGGAACCAGAATATCCACATCCAGTTCCAGTACCTTCTCTGCCGGTGTCAGTTCTTCACAGGTCGCTGCATTGTTGAACCCGGCCAGTGAGCCGTTTTCCAGCACATAGTCGGTGGCCTGCTGAACGTCAATACCCTCGGAATTGTAGAAAGCACCACCCACATCTGAAATACCCACGATTTTACAACCGTCGGCGGCCAGCAGACGGGCGGCATGGGAACCGGCATTGCCGAACCCCTGAATCGCAACAGTGGCCCCTTCCAGGGTCAGTTTCAGATGCTTGGCCGCTTCACGAACGGTATACAGCATACCCCTTGCAGTCGCATCGCCACGCCCTTCGGAACCGCCGATGGGAATCGGCTTTCCGGTAATGACGCCCGGTGCATAGGAGCCATGCATCTTGGCATACTCGTCGGCCATCCAGGCCATAACCTGCGGATTGGTGTACACGTCGGGAGCCGGTACGTCCACGTCCGGTCCGATATACCGGCCGACACCCTGCATGTAACCCCGGGAAAGTTTTTCCAATTCGGCCATGGTCATGTCTTTGGGATCACAGATCACGCCGCCTTTGCCGCCACCCAGGGGGATACCGACAACAGCGCACTTCCATGTCATCCATGCAGCCAGCGCACGAACAGTGTCAATGGTCTCGCCCGGATGGAACCGCAATCCACCTTTACACGGGCCTCGAGCATCGTTGTATTGTACACGGAAACCTTTGAATACTTTCAGTTTCCCATCATCCATCCGCACGGGGATTGAAACGTGGAACTCCCGCATGGGTTCCCTCAAAATGGCATGGATATCTTCATCCAGATTCATCAGTTCCGCAGCTGCATCCAGCTGGGCCTGCGCCATCTTGAAAGGATTTAAGGTTTCAGCCATTTGGAAAATCCTCCTACAAGAAATTGGCGCCGTTCTCACGGCGCCTCCATTATAGATCAAAACGATTTTTAGAAAAGGAAAAAAGGCCCAAGCTCAGAAATTCAACCGAACCTGTTCCACCTCCACCATCGGGTCCTTCTGAAACTCATGAAACAACTGGATCACACCGCCGAATTCACCGACGATGGTTCCTTTCCCCGAATACTGGAACTTGTGTGAAGCGGTATACATGCCCATACTGTCACCATGTTCCGGGTCTTCAGCTTCCGCTTCCTTGAATCCGTCCAGGTAAACACCTTCAGGGAGTTGGTCGTCAACCCGGGTATGGAAAGTCTCCGCTTCATGCTTCTCGAAAAACCGGGCCTTGAACTCAAAGCTTGCGGATTCAATGAGCTTTTCCGAGCGGATTTCCATCCCAAGCTTCTGATGGGTGTTCTCAATCGCCTTCTTCAACCGTCCGGCAAACGATTCTTCAACACATAAGTGAACCAGATTTTCGAATCCCAGCCACTCTTTCAGACCTTCAGACAACGTCTCCACCCGAATACCGCTTCGCTGACTGAAAAAATAGACCGGATCATCGCCCGTACCCTCGATCAGTCCCATCAGGAATCCCTTTACCAGAATGAACGGGGCACTGATCACCAGTTCTTTGTACTGTTTTGCCATGGTTCCTCCGTTTCGTTCGGATTCGTCCTGTACGCTTGTCTACATATACATGCCACCGGTAACGTTCAATACGTCACCGGTCATATAGCCCGACAGGTCGGATGCCAGAAAGAGTACCGCATTCGCCACGTCTTCACCACTGCCGAGTCGCTCCAATGCAATGGATTCCGTCAATTGTTTCCGCACATCATCGGACAGATCGGCCGTCATATCGGTTTCAATGAAACCCGGTGCAATGGCGTTTACGGTGATGTTCCGTGAACCCAACTCTTTTGCCAGGGACTTTGTGAATCCGATAATTCCCGCCTTGGAAGCCGCATAGTTACTCTGTCCCGCATTCCCCATCATGCCGATCACGGATGTAATATTGATGATCCGGCCCCAGCGCTGCTTCATCATGGGACGGACAACCTGCTGACAGGTCGAGAACATGGACCGTAGGTTTACATCCAGGACATGACGAATATCTTCATCCTTCAGTCGAAGTAGCAGGTTGTCCCGGGTAATACCGGCATTATTGACCAGAATGTCGATTTGTCCCGTTTCAGCGAGAATTTCCTTGAATCCTGCTTTTACCGCATCCGGGTCGCTGATGTCCAGCGGAAACGCCCGTGACCGCGGCAGTTCCTGTTCCACCTGTTTCAAGGCATCGGCGTTCCGCGCCACCAGAACAACCGTTGCGCCCGCCTCCGCCAACCGGCCTGCAATGGCACGCCCGATGCCCCGGGAAGCGCCGGTGACAACTGCCACCTTCCCTTTCAGATCAATCATCTTCATCCTCCTCGGAAACCTGCTGCAGGAACGCTTCCAGTGTGGGCACATCCCCGACATTGTATACCTTCATGTCCCGGTTGATCTTCCGCACCAGGCCACTGAGTACGCGTCCGGCCCCGATTTCCACAAAACGGGTGATGCCGTCACGGATCATGGACTCAATCAGCTCTTCCCAGCGAACCGGATGGGTAATCTGTTCCTTCAATTTTTCCCTGATTTCGGACGGATCGGACAATTCATTCGCCGTCACATTGCTGTAGAACCGGAACGCCGGTTTGCTGAACAACGTGTTGTCAAGCTCCGGTGCAAGTCGATCCCGGGCCGGCAGCATCAGGGAACAATGGAACGGTGCACTGACGGGCAGCATCACCACACGTCTTGCACCGGCCGCCTTCAAGGCATCCATAGCCAGTTGAACCGCGTCGGTATGCCCGGCAATCACAATCTGTCCCGGACAGTTAAGATTGGCAACCGAAAGCACCCGGTCCGTTGCCCGTGACTGACTCAGAACGGTCTCGACAGAATCCCGGTCCAGCCCCATGACGGCGGCCATGGCGCCTTCCCCGACCGGCACCGCATCCTGCATATACGCTCCCCGGTTGCGAACCAGCCGGACCGCGTCCTCGAATTCCAGCACACCGCTCGCTACCAGTGCACTGTATTCTCCGAGAGAATGCCCGGCACACGCGGACGGCTCAATTCCCTCCGCCTCCAGCAGGCGGAACACCGCAACGCTCATGGTAAGCAATGCCGGTTGTGTGTTGGTGGTCAGCTTCAGGTCTTCTTCAGGACCGTGGAACGCAATGCGGGAAAGGGGTGAATCAAGGGCCACATCCGCTGCATGAAATACACGACCCGCTTCCTCAAACCGGTCACACAGGTCCACGCCCATCCCGGCATACTGAGACCCCTGTCCCGGAAATATAAATGCCGTCTTCTTCAATTTCCTCATGTGTTTTTTCTCCTCCAGAACATTCTCTTATTCCGGTGTCCATTCTTGTGTTGTGAGACAGTCGCATTGTAGCATGGGGCAGGTGCAGCAAAAAGGAGAGAATGTCTGAGTTCATGCTTGCCCTCAACATGTGCGTACTCTATAATAGCGTGGTTTGCGTGCCTGTAGCTCAGCTGGATAGAGCGTTGGCCTCCGGAGCCAAAGGCCGTGGGTTCGAATCCCGCCAGGCACGCCATTTTTTCATCCATCCAGCCCCTTTACCACCGTTCAGAACATAAACCAGGAGGGTCAGACAGACCCGGTTCCCGTTGCCGGAAACCGTTTTCCGTGCTATATTCTAATCAAAGTGAATATGTCCTGATTTCGGACTTCTTTTTTCGCTGCTTCTGACAGTGCTTCTGCGGGCAGTTTCTCTTACTGAACCACGAAAAGTTATTCACGAACGGCACCTGTGGAGGGCATTATGGTCGAAAAAATCAAACGGCAGCAACGCGCCGCCGCGATGCCGAAACTGGAACGACTGGACCGGGTAGCCATATCGGTCCGTTCCCACGCACTGCTCAACACCCTGCTGAATGAAAATCCGCGCCTGGAGAATATCCTTTCGGAATCAGACACCCCCGGACTGGCACTGGAACAGATACGAAACTGGATCATGGACAGACTGGATCAACGGCCTGAAGTGCTGGCCTATTATCGTCGTGAGGTGACCGGAAGATCCGCATTTGAAAAACTCCATTGGGAGGATTTCGCCGCCATTCGGATACTGGATTACATTGATCATGCAGGCCGTGAGTTTGACGACCCCAACCTGTGGGGTGGAGCAACCATCAGCAATCCGTTCCGCATTCTCTGGCTGGCCGCACGTCACGGATGTGGCGGTGCCAGAGAAGCGTTCTTTGAAGACATGTTGGCCCTGTTCCGTCAACTGGAAGGAAAACTCACCCGGACCCTCCCCTCACGTGAGCAGCTGGAAGAATGGATGCAGCGCCATCCGTCAGGACTTGAGCCACCGGTAGTCGAGATGCGGAAACGGAATCGTGACCGCATCCTGGAAATCATCATTGACCGGATTGACCGGGGTGAAATCCTGGATAAGCGGTTCCGGTTTGAGCCCGGCCTGTCCCGGCGGGAGAAACTGGAAACCGCCATGAGCTGGTGGGAAAACCATTTGTTCCATTTACGGTTTGCGATTCGGGATCCGGACACCCTCAATGAAATGTTGGATCTGTCTTTGAATCCGGAAACCATGAAAATACTGTATGCGGCTCGCGATGAAGGCATCCCCTTCTTTGTGAACCCATATTACCTGTCGCTGGTCAATGTCCACGAGCCGGACTTCGCTGTCGGTGCCGACCTCGCAATCCGGGATTACATCATCTACAGTCGGCAACTGGTGGAAGAGTTCGGTGAAATCGTCGCATGGGAGAAAGAAGACATCGTGGAACCGGGCAAACCCAATGCAGCCGGTTGGATTCTGCCATCCGTGCACAGCGTGCATCGTCGGTATCCGGAAGTGGCCATTCTGATTCCGGAAACGGTGGGACGCGCATGTGGCGGCCTTTGTGCGTCCTGCCAGCGAATGTACGACTTCCAGCGGGGACATCTGAACTTCGATCTGGACAAGCTGAGACCGGACGAAACCTGGCCTGAACGTCTCGAACGCTACCTGAAATATTTTGAAGAAGATGCGCAGTTGCGGGACATCCTGATCACGGGGGGGGATGCGTTAATGAGCACGAACCAGTCCCTTGAACGGGTGCTGGACGCTGTTTACCGAATGGCAAAACGGAAACAGGAAGCCAATCGGAACCGTCCCGAAGGTGAAAAATATGCCGAAATGGTGCGGGTACGTCTGGGTACACGGCTCCCCATCTATCTCCCCCAGCGTATCACGCCGGAACTGGTAGAGGTATTGGCCGCTTTCAAGAAGAAGGCCTCCGGAATCGGTATTCGGCAGTTTGTCATCCAGACCCATTTTGAGACCGCCATGGAAGTCACACCGGAGTCTGCACGTGCCCTGCGCATGCTGTCTTCAGCCGGTTGGACCATCACCAACCAGATGGTGTTCACGGCCTCCGCTTCCCGGCGCGGACATGCAGCCCGCCTGCGGCAGGTGCTGAATGATCTCGGGGTTCTGTCCTATTACACGTTTACAGTCAAAGGGTATATGGAAAACAACCACAGCTTCGCCACCAACTCACGGGCCGTACAGGAACAGCTGGAAGAAAAGTCACACGGACAGGTGCCGGAAGAATTCCACGACCAGATTCGCCGGTTCCCCGATGATGCGGAAAACAGTGTCGGACACATACGGGAACTGCGGGAAAAAGCAGACCTGCCCTTCCTGGCCACCGACCGGAATGTGCTCAACCTGCCGGGGGTGGGAAAATCCCTGAGCTTCCGTGTAATCGGTCTAACCCGCTACGGCAGGCGGATCCTGGAATTCGACCATGACCAGACCCGGCGTCACAGCCCCATCATTCACAAGATGGGCCGCGTGGTCATCATCGAATCCAAGTCCATCCACCGCTACCTGGAACAACTGAAAGAAATGGGTGAGAATCCTGCTGAATACAAGACCATCTGGGGCTATTCGATCGCTGAAACGGAACCTGTGGAACCGGTTTACGAATATCCGGAATATGATTTCACTATTACGGATACGTACACCAACCTCCAATTGGATAATTGAACAGCACCCCTGACAATCGGCGGCATCATGTATCAAGCGGGTTTCTGCTGAGGCCCGGCTGCCAGCGGATCTCAATCCGTTCCACCGATTCATTGGACAATAATCAATCCTCAGCTCCTTCTCTTCTCATCTTTGCCAAACCAGTTGTCGTGAAATTCGTATACGTTGACGTAACCGTACAGACAGAACCACTTCAAAATGAATGTATCGCCATGATGAGGTACTGATCGGATGCAGCAACGCTCAAACAGCAAGGGAAAACCCTCCGTCGGGAAGAACCGGCAGAAATTCATTCAACATCGTTTCAGCCTCGCAGTATGGTTTGTAGTTCTGGCCATGCTGGCACACGTCAGTGTCTGCCATTCGGCCAGCTGGCGGAAACCCGGTTATCACTCTGTACCCGTAGACCTGAGAAATATTCAGGACAATGTATCACTTGCCTACTCGTCCCGTGAGGGTTTCATCTACATACTGTGTGGATACCAGATCGTCCGTTTTGATGGAAACACGGACCTCAGCTGGGACATTGCACCGGTATTGGGACAGCCATATCGGTTTGTGGATTCACCCGAAGGCCACAAGTATGTACTTACACACACCGGGAATCTGATTGAAATCGGCACACCCGGGATTGAAGTACTTGGAAAGGTAGATGACGACATCATCCGGAATTCCCCCCAGCCGCTATTCCCGTTCATCTCCGACACGGGTAGCGTCTGGATAACCGGAACATTTCCGATCCTTGAATTCAGGGATGGTTCGTTCATCGATGCCCAAAACCAATACGATTTGCCGTTTACCGAGAGCGTTCGACTCGTCCGTTTCAACAGTAATCATGTTTTTGCTTTTGGACCGAACTCGCTCTGGATGAAACACGCTGACGGCTGGAAACAGATTGATCTCCCTACATCGACCACAGGTACAATGATCGAAATCACATCGGACATATCCGGAAACATCTGGATTTCTCGAACCGACGGGGTTTTTGTCAGAAAACAGGACCAATGGGAAACAGCAGGATTACCGCGGCTTGCCCCCCCATTCGTGAGCTGGCATCTCCGCAACATACCCGGAACCGATGAGGTACTCGCATTCAGTTCTTCCCAGAAATTCATGATATACCGTAAGGGTGAATGGGAAGACATCAGTTCCCTGATCCCCGAAAACTGTTCCCGGATAATCGGCATTGCAATCGATATGGAATCCAACATCTGGATCAGCGGATGGCCATCCGGTCTCTATCGGCTGAATAAATCTCCCGTATCCGTCCTGGAGTTTCCGGTCGAGATTTCATCCAGCATGGTCAGTCTCTTGCACGTAAGTGAAAATGGCCGGATGCTGTTGTCCACCCGTAAAGGTCTCTATCACATATCGGGTGAAGGTGAAATCGATGATCCGGTCTACCTGCCCGGATACCCCTTGACGCTGGGGCAGGCCATGGTGCAATCATCAAGAGGTATCAACTGGATCGCGACCAACAGAGGTCTTTATCAGATCGACAGGAACGGAAAACCGCGAATCACAAAAACGGGTCTTGAAGAAAAAACACCCCTTCTCACAATCATCGAGGATCGGAAGCAACGGTTATGGATCACCCCCACAGCTAACCGGGTCTGGGTTCGAAGAGGGGAAAAATGGGAATCCCTTGAGCTTCCGGTTCGGGACAAGAATGCCTACGTCATGGCCGTCACACTCGGTCCGGAAGGATCCCCATGGTTCGGGACATGGGACGGAACGCTTGTGAGAGTCCTGGACAATCCCCTTCGATTGGATGCCGTGCCTTCGCCCATTCCATTTCAAACAACCGTAAGGGGATTGAGATTCGACGAGAACGGAGATCTATGGATTGCCACCCTTGGTGCCGGCATCTTCAGACGAACAGGTGAAACCTGGCACCACTACACAATGAATGACGATCTCCCGTCCAACTCGTTTACATTTATTGAACCATTCCACGGCCGTATCGTTGCGGGTTGCGAACAGGGAATATTGGTCATGAACCCCCAGAATCTCTCGTATCAGTTGCTGACCAAGCCGGATGACCTACCGTCCACAGATATGGACCTGCTGTGTGCAGCGCGCCGACTTGACAACGACAAGCTGCTGGTGGCAACCCGGAAGGGTATCGTCAAAATAACGGAAGAATCGCTGGAAAATCCTCCTCCACAAGCACCAAGACCCAGATTGTTGGAACTTTCCGTCACACGGCCTGAGACCAACGATCTGGTCATTTCACATCATGCACAACTCAGCCCCGGGATACAGCGTGTGAGATTCACCTATTCGGCAATCTCGTTTGCTGCGCCACAATTGGTTCGGCTTCAATACCGACTCACTGGTATCACCGATTGGGCATCCACAACGGAACGCAGTGCCACTTTCTGGAACCTCCCTCCCGGCAGTTATACATTCCAATTGAAAGCCAGGAATCTCCGGGGTGGCGGTTGGTCCGATCCCGTTTCAGCATCGTTCACCATTCTTCCCTTTTTCTGGCAGACCAACTGGTTCCGGTTTCTCCTGTTGCTGTTCATTCTGTTGTTCGGTATTCTGCTGGCTCGTTTGGTTGACCGGCTCAGGCACTACCTGAAAGATTACCGGAAACGCAACTTTGTCGGTGACTACCGTCTGCTCTCGACTATCGGGAAAAGTGGACCGGCGACTATCTATCATGCATCCCACAAGCGTTTCGGATCTGATGTAGCCCTGAAGGTAGTTGACATCCATGGTATCGGCAAGCGTTCTGTTGATCGCTTTCTCCGGGAAGCGGAGTTGGCCGAAAAGTCCGCCCATCCCAATGTTGTACGGATATATGAACAGGGGCAAGCGAGCGACAAGCTGTATATTGCCATGGAGCGGATCGCCGGACATACGCTCCGTCACTGGATCGAAAAAGGGCCCTTCCCCCTTCATGCGGCTGTGGAAACTGGACTGACACTGTTGAATATTATCATCCATCTTCACGGTCTGGGCATTACCCACCGGGACCTGAAACCCGACAACATCATGATTCGGTCCAGTCAGGATAATCAGAGAGACCGCAATCAGCTGCCGAAAAAACCGGGGGACAGCATTGTACTGTTGGATTTCGGGATTTCCAAGCTTCTGGACCAGCCAGCCATCACCCAGTTGGACGTGACCACGGGTACCCCGCTCTATCTGCCGCCCGAAGCATTTCTGGGCAAACCGGATGATGAAGGAACCTCCGACCTGTATGCAATCGGCGTAATTCTCTATGAAATCACCACTGGTTGTCATCCGTACAACTTCCGGGATGAAAGCCCCTACCACGTGATCAGCAAACTGATGTACAGCAGACCCACGCCTGTCGGAGAACATTTGGCTCATATTCCATCTCAGTTGGATCAGCTGATTATGCAGATGATTGAACCGAATTTTGAAACGCGCATCAAGAATCCGAGGGTAATCCAACAACAACTCAAATCGATTTGTCATCTGATCTAGACGTCAGGTGAAGCTTCCTCGCCTCCCGGTTTCGGTCCAAACCGGACATCAACGAAAATAAAAGGACCCCTCCCGACGTTCAAGGGGGAGGGGTGGCAAAAAAAGAAAGTTTGCTCGAGGCACTGAATAATATAAACCGGGGCTGGTCTTCCGAGTAGTCGCACAAAGTCGTTTCAGGGTAACGTTGTTGTTCCCGGGTGTGAGTTTTCCGATATTTTCCCCACAGCGATTCCGGCGCCCGATCTCTATTCACGTCTTACACTAAACCGCATGCCGGCTGAACATGCACCCGTCATGGATTACGGCCTGTTTACCCTATGATCCACACTGTCGATATTGCTTGAACCGTTACTCTCTTTCTTTCATATGGTTACGTACGCATTTGGTCATGTGCATCCGCATGTCTGATACGCCTTCACCTTCTCCGGAAAACTACCCCGGGATTCTTCCGCAATTCGATTGGCATATCCCCCGGGAATCAGCAGTTCCATGCACGTAATCTGAATAAACCCGTAGCATGGAACCCACAGAGGTGTCACAAACCGGAGCCAGGACTTCTGCGGCATTATTTCCACATTCTCAACAGGATGGGTCCCGATTCCTCTTGTTGCACATATCATTCCGGACCCCCGTTTCCGACGGGGTAAGCCCAATCGTTTTCTTCATGTTATTGCATCATCCCTCCATTGGTTGATTCATCCTACTCGCCACCACATACAACCATTTTCTTTCCTATGTGTTCAACCGTATCGAAGACGAGAGGAGGTAGACATGAAACAATACCTGTTACCGCTACTGATGAGCATCTTCCTGATCGCACCTGCCTGGACGGCAG
The DNA here is from genome assembly GCA_036736005.1 of Acidobacteriota bacterium. Taxonomy (GTDB): domain Bacteria; phylum Acidobacteriota; class Holophagae; order Thermotomaculales; family Thermotomaculaceae; genus DAINNF01. The sequence continues at coordinate 2,645 of DAINNF010000060.1, read as the reverse complement.
TCCACACGGATCATGAACCCTATCCGATTCAGGACGAAAACCGCCTGGTTCCGGACACATCGTTGGAAACCCGTTTTGAAACCGATCTCACTTCCCCATGCTATTCACTGGATTCGGTGGAATCGGTTTCCCGACTGGTAAGAAGTCAACAGGAACGCCTTACCGTTCTGTTGAACCGCCAGAGAGGACTGGCCTCCCGACATCATTGGGAGTTCGGAGCCCGCATTGACCGGAATCGGAATGGGAAATTCTCCTGGATTGACATGAAGAGCAGCAAAGGCACCGGAAATCGCACAACGGTGAGCATCACCAATCGAACCGTCATCTGCTTCCACACCCACCCGGCGCACAGTATCCCCCAGTTATCGTTTCATGACCGGGAAAATGCACGGAAAGCTTACCGGAAACTCTGTGAACAATGCCGGGGAAAGGGCATTCCGGAACCGGAAGCCGCGTGGTTCGTCACGGTTCATGAGGATGGGGAAATGTGGGCGTGGCGCCCGGGTATGAATCGGTCTGTTCAACTGTGAAATGGGAAACGGTCCCGTACATCTGTGTGTGGGAAATCAAATCCGCTCCGTTCATCCTTCACTGCAAATAAAGGGCCGAATATTGTATCCGATAATTCACACCCGTCTGTTGAACATCCCCGCCTATCCTGTCCGTAAAACACCACAGGGAATCCGACGGGTGAAGCACACGCGTAATTCATCCGTCTCATGCCCGATTGCGAAATTCAGGAGGAAACAATGAGAAAAATACCAACGATCTGGATCCCAACAGTGGTTATCGGGGTGACCCTGTTCCTGTTACCCACACAGGTACGTTCGGAATCCGCAGAGCATAGCAACTGCCCCACTGTAATACCGACACACTATGAAATGACCTATCGACCCGATTTTGATCACGAAGCACTGTACGGATCATGCAGACTCACATACCGGAATACCGGGGAACAGCCGGTTTCCACACTCCCATTCTCTCTTTACCGGTTGCTGGATGTGACAGCGGTGACAGATAACGGGGGGAAACCCCTCTCTTACGAGGAATCGGTCATTTCAACAGCGCGCATGTTCCGGAAACAGGTCAACTATGTGAAAGTGAAGCTGCCACAACCGCTCGCCGCCGGTGACACGACCACGATCGCAATTGACTTTGAAGGATACCTGCTGGGTTACACGGAAACCGGTATGCGTTACATCAAGGACCATATTGATCCCGAATTCACCATCCTGCGTCTGGATGGTGAGGCCTATCCGGCCGTAACCTGTCCGGACGTGGCAGACGTATTTGGCGACATCATTCGACAGCAGTTCACCTATACGGTCAGCGTGGAAGTTCCCCAGGGCCTGGTTGTTGCCAATGGTGGCAAACTGATGGGAATTGAAAAGAAAGACGGAAAGGCCGTTTACACCTATTCCAGCATCAGTCCATCCTGGCGTATGGATTTCGCCATCGCACCTTATGAAGAACTGGAAGACGGAAACAACCGTATCTTCTGTTTCAGGGAAGACAGAAACGGGGCAGTCAGCATGCTGAGTACCATGAAAAATACCATGAAACTCTACCGGAAATGGTTCGGACCCCTGCAGACGGAAACAGCGCTGACTGTGATTGAAATCCCCGACATGTGGGGATCCCAGACCGATGTAACCACCATCATACAGACAGCACCTGCTTTCCAGCGTCCGGAATTCCTGTATGAGCTGTACCATGAACTGGCACATCGGTGGGCTGTAAAGGAGCTGGAGCAATACCCGGACCGGTTCGAAGCGGAAGGGATTGCCATGTTTCTGCAGGATCTGCTGAGAGAGCGGCTTCAGGGTACCGGAAATGCGGTAGAAGAAGGTGTTCATCAGTCCAATCTGAGATTCAAGAAATATTATGAACGATACCCGAACCTGAAAAATCTGCCGCTCAACAAGTTGGGAGAGGCCGATGCGACCAGACTGGCTTATTCGAAGGGGATGGTGTTCTTTGCCGCCCTGTATAAGCTGGCCGGTGAAGATCAGTTCATGCATGTATGCCGTTCCTTTTACGAAACGTATGTGCAGACAGGTGCCACAACAGATCAGTTTGTTTCCCACTGGAAGACACACCTCCATGCGTCCTGGGATGTGGACCGGTTCTTCAATGATTGGGTTTATTCCGCAGAATCTTCCGATATGATGCTGGCGGACTGGAACCTCCAGCAAATTGTCGAACACTACGGTCATTCAGAAAACAATCCATAATTGAACCGGGGGAATGGGTTTCATGTCAAAAGAAACCGCCCAGCAGCGTGACACAGGTATTGCAATCAAGCACAGCGGAATCACCGTCCTGAAAATACTGGCCTTGAATCTGGTTGCACTGGTTGCCATATCCATACTGGTGATTCTCCATCTTCCGGGCATCCGGATCATCTTGATCCTGTCACATATCCTGCAGATTCTACTTCTGATTTCACTGATCGTGTTTGTGGTTCGACTTCTGCGGGCAAAAACGTCGGAAGAGTATCCGTCAAATACGGAAACCCCGAATCGGAAAAAAGGACACTGGGTGCTCTGGATCATGGGGATCCTTGATGTATTGTCTGTATTCGTCTTGATCCCCGCGGTGGCAGTGGCAGACCTCTCTGAATTCGGTGCATTGGGGTTGTTGTT
>DAINNF010000059.1:12355-15221 GCA_036736005.1 Acidobacteriota bacterium | reverse complement strand
GAAGAAGGACAGGGGATGACGGAATATATCATCATCCTGGTGCTGATCGCCATCTTCGTGATTATCGTGGTGAAGATCTTCGGTGAGAAGATCAAGAATCTCTTCAAAGAATCCACGAACTCGATTAACGACAACGTAAACGCGACACCGACTGCGTAGGACATTCGGTGGAAGGGGGTCTGGAGATCATTCGGAGCGTAGCGCTCTACGGATTGATCGGCACATGCGCCATTACCGACATCCTGCACGGCAAGATTTACAATCGAATTACCTATCCGGCTGTTCTGGTGGGGGTTCTGCTTGCCGTCCTGTCGGGCGTGGTGGTGTTGAAAGCGTCGATCGTAGGACTCTTGGTTGGATTCATCCTGTATTTCCTGGTGTTTATGATGGGGGGATTCGGCGGCGGCGACGTCAAGCTGATGACCGCTATCGGCGCCCTGATGGGATATCCGTTCGTGATCTATGCGTCGTTCTACTCGGCGCTGGTGGGCGGCATGATCTCACTGGGTGTGATTATCTGGAAGGGACGTTTCCTCAAGACGTTGCGCAATATTTTTACCGTTTTGTTCTCCTACCCCCTTTCGCTGCTGTTTCCGGGTGTTGAGCCGGTTTCACTGAGCCCGGAAAACAGCACGCGGATTCCGTTCGGGTTTGCGATCTGTCTCGGGACGTTGTGGACGGTTCTGGAGTTTCATTTCCAGGTGAGTGTCTTCGATCTTTTCAAAGGATCTGTATGAATAAGAAGATTAGAAAAGGCCAGCGCGGCGGTGCCGCATTCGAGTATATCTGGGTGATCGTCATTGTGGCACTGGTGGCGGTGCTGGCAACATACTGGTACCGGACCCACATTGTACAGAAGGGATTCGAGAAATCCGTCGAATCCATTGAAACCGGTCAGGATCTGGTTTCCGGTGAATTCACAAGGGAGACGGACAAGGTATCCAATATCAAGTTTTCGGGCCCGATGCTGTTGGCGATTGCCTGCATTGTAATTCTGATGATGATTCTGTTTTCCACGTTCAAGGCGGCAAAGAAGGCCAAACGGGGTGTGAAAGACTTGAATGAGGACGAAGACGGTCAGGCCATGACCGAATTCATCCTGACATTCCCTCTACTGTTATTTATTACACTGTGCATTATGCAGTTGAGCCTGATTTATACCGCACGCCTGGTGGTGAACTATTCGGCTTTCTCCGCGGCCCGTGCAGCGGTGGTGGTGATTCCCATGAACATGACGGAAGAACCGACCGGGACCATTGATCCGGAACGGGATGGCGGTAAGCTGGACAAGATCCGGGACGCCGCACGGTTGACCTGCATGCCCGTTTCCGCCGGCGCCTCCATTGTTCTGCAGAACTTCCGGGTTACGGTCATGGGATACGACTACTATCCATTGAAAGATGTGGGTGCCTTCTTCGGCAATGTGCTCAATGTCCTCAGCGATATTTTCAACGCCGTAGGCGGCCTGTTCGGATCCGGGGATTTCGGTAACTATGTGTCTTCAGCCATAAACCGTTACATTTATTCCTATTTTTTTACGGAAGTTCAACTACTGGACTCCAACGCGGATTTTGCTGTTATTAAAAGCAGCCGCTCCTATGGCCGGGAAGTGGTTACCGTCCGGGTAACCCATGCTTTCTACTGCGGGATCCCTATTGCCAATGCGTTTCTGGGGGAGCGCTGGGGATGGAACCTGTTTGAAGAAATGGGGTTGAACAAGCTGAACGATCTGTTCGGCGGCCTGAGTCTGGACGAATACAATACGGAAATTTCAGGGGGTTACATCTTCAAGCTTCATGGAGACTGTACCATGCTTGTGGAGATGAAGCAGCCCCATTAAACATAGATGGGAGAGCGTGAGGGAGGTTGCCATGCTGATGCGCATGCGCGGACTGCACCGGGATGAGGGCGGACAATCCATCGTTTTTGTGGCGTTGACGCTGTTGTTCGTGGTGTTGTTCGTTTTCATGGTGATCAACACCGGGGACATTACCACCAAGAAGATGCGTTCCGTCACTGCCGCGGATAGTGTGGCCGTGTCCGGTGCCACCTGGATGGCACGGGGATACAATACCGTCGCTATGATCAATGTGGCCATGAGCCAGATCCTGGCCATCATTATTCTGATTCGGGCCACCGAACGGACCCACACCATTGCACGCGTTCTGATCACCATTCAATATGCGATTGCGGAGGCGCTATCCGCCTTTCCCATAACGGCGGCCGCGGGAGCGGCGTTGATGGTGGAAACAGAGGTAATTGATAATATTGAAAGTGCCATCGAAGAAGTTATGAGTCCGTTGCGGGATGCGCTGGATGATGACGGAAACGGTATTCTGTGGAAAATCTGCAATGCCATGACCAAGCTGGAAACGGTGATCGTCAAGGCAATTCCCTTCGTGGCCCAGATCGAGTCTATCCGGATCGCGGCGGTGAACGGCATGACATTCGGATTCCTTTATCCCATGATCCCGCTGGTGGACCTGAAGCTGCCGTTTATTGATGACAATGACCGGAAATTCGAAGATCTGTGCAAGCCTACGCATGATGGTGAGGTTTCCGGTCAGGGGAAAATTGAGCATCTGCCCACAACCGGCTATATGGGAAGTTCCGGTGTGTTCGGGAGTATCTTGTCGGCGTTTGCACTGGCAGACAAGTTCGGCCCGGCTCCGCTAGGCGGATTCAATGGCTACTTCAAGGCGTTCATGCCGTATCCGGCGTTGCGGATTCCGCCACCGTTCATCGGACTGGTCTACGACGGTATTGTCGAGGCCACCTACATTACCATGTGTACCGATGAAGTGGGTACATTTACGTACGACAAACAATCGACAAACTGTTCCACCTGTCGAAGCAACAAGGATAA
>DAINNF010000059.1:0-12255 GCA_036736005.1 Acidobacteriota bacterium | reverse complement strand
GAAGACGGTGTGGAATACTGGCAGAATCACAAGGATTATGTCGGCATCACCTATATGAAATCTGAACCCCATGTTCTGTCCGGCCGGTATCTGAAAAATCCCAATCCCTTGGGTCTGATCTATTTCTCCCAGGCGGAAATTTATGTTCCGGACGGGGTGAAGGCCCACCTGTTCAATCAGTGTTGGCGGGTCCGGCTGGTCAAGTTTGACAAGCTGAGTGACGTGACCGGAGGGGTGAACAACGGAAACCTGAGCAATATGCAAGGTACGACCGGTGAGACTCTAGGTGGTGGTAGTACCAATAAGTTCTTGACTGCGTTACAGACGTTGGGAGGTAATCTCAGTGACAAATTCATCATTCACTGACCAGCGGGGACAGGCAATTACCGAATTCGCCATCTTTCTCCCCATTTATCTGTTGCTGATTTTCGGTCTGATATTTTTTGCAAAGGCCTACTTTGTTCAACAGCAGACGATTTCTGCCGCACGATATGCGGCCTGGCAGAAAGGCGATTTCAATACGGCGGATGATGAAATTACGGAAAACGTCAAGAAACTCTTCTTCCGTACATTGGATGCTAGTCGTGTGACGGTGGAGCCTGTCACCTCGGCTCAGACTTACGACAGCATGATGCAGGAGGGGCAGAACAAGTCCGGCGAAACGGGTGGAGACACCACCGGCTACATGGGGAGTCTGATGAATGCGTTGATGGGGGTGATGGACACTCTCAGCAATACGCGGGGCTACCATGTGGTTTATGACATGCCTGTATTGCCCTATCTCAAGGGGTTTCTGGGAGACAAAACGAGAATTGGTGCCACCTGTCACGTGGACAAGAATACCTGGGCCTGGAACAACGGCATTCATGGTTTCTGGGGAGCTTTATGGGAACTGATCAAGGGCATTGCGGGTGGCATTGCCGACCTGTTCGGATAGGAAGTTGAAGATGAAGGTAATGCGTATTCTACTCATTCTTGCACTTACGACGGGCATACTGTATGTAGGCGCTCGATTCCCGCTTCTGGTTCAGGACGTGGATGCGGATATCTATGAGGTCTTTGACCGGCCCAATCCTGAGATTCCCGATTATCAACAGGGTTCCAATCAGTCGGATACCGGAAAGACCATTGTGAACGGCGTTCCCTTTTCCTATGCAGTGGAAGTTGTCCATGCTTCTGTTCCGGATGTCATTGAGTACTACCGCAAACTCTATTCCCCTTCCGCCATCCGTGTCTTCACGGACGATCAACTGAAACGGGCCGGTGTGCGGAAAGGGGATATGGCGTTCAAAATGATTCGAAATCTGGAGACGCTGACTGGAAAGGCACTGTCTCCGGTTTTCACACAGGTGGGCGATACAAACGGTTTCCTGGGGGTGTTGGATCGGGGAGACAACGAAAAGTGGTTCATCAAAGACCCGGACAAGATATGGGATGACGTGGTGGGAAAAGCCGTGATTGCTTTCAAACAGTCTCCGTATCAGTCCGAGACCACGGTCATCCGGTTCTGGACAACGGATAAACTGGACTTCCGGAAATTGATCCCGCGGGCGGGTGTGGATTCGCCGGGATTCGATTTGAAGTATGTGGACCGGCATCCGTATGCGACCCGGATGTTTTCCATGGCACAGGAAGATGGTTTCGGCGCGAACCAGTTCGCTGTATACCAGGTGGATGACGGGGTTCAGGGTACGTTGTTGTATTACCTGTCCGATTTGCGGGCAAATGGATGGGCGATTTCGGATGAAGTGGTTCAGGGAGCGGCCCGCAGTGGCAATCCCAATTATTTGTTTGCTTCGAGAGAAGATCGTGAGTTATCGGTTTATGTTGATCCGTCTCCGGACGGTGGAACCGTTGTGACATTTCATCAGAAACAGATTCAATAGAAATCTTTGTATGATTTGAGGAGGGAGTATGGACAAGAAAAAGGCGATGATCTTCGCGGTTGTCCTGGCGGTGGTCGGCGTCATCCTGATCCAGTTGATGATCAGCGGTGAAAAGAAGAAATATGCCGATGAATCCAATCTGGAAACCGTTCTGCTGGCCCGCAACCGGATTGCGGCCGGAACCACTATTGAACGGTCGATGCTGACGGAAAAGAAATTCCTGAAATCGTTCCTGCCCAATGATGCTGTTCGGGCGAACGACATGGGCCGGGTGATCGGTACGGCGCCGAAGGTGGATATTCAGGCGAACCAGCCCATACTGGCCTCCCATTTCAAGGAAGGGGCCATGCTGGGCATGACGTCAGGCTTCCTCTCGTCCAAAATCCTCAAAGGAGAACGGGCCATTACGGTCCGGGTGGACGCGGAAACCGGTGTGGCCGGTTTGATCCGTCCCGGTGACTATGTGGATATGATCGGCACATTTGACAAACCGGGCCCCACGCCCCAGCGTGTAACGCTTACGTTGCTGCAGGCGGTTCCGGTTCTGGCCATCGGGAGTCAGGTCGGAACGTCCGCGGATGCGGAACGGCGGGGAGCTTCTTATCAGACGGTTACGTTTTCGGTTACTCCGGAAGAGGCGGAGCTGATCGAGTTCTCCCGTAGAAAGACAAGACTGGTGTTTGTGCTGAGAAGTGTGGAAGATTTTGAGACCAAAGAGGACATTCCGCAAGTGGACTTCACCCGGATATTCGGGAAAGAAGGGTTGAATTCCATCCAGAAAAAGCGGAATGCCATGAATAAAAAACGAATCGAAGTGATCAAATAAGAAGGAGTCTGACATGAAACGGATTGTATGTGTAGCAGCCGTCCTGCTGATGACGGTGCTGTTTGTCCGGGCGGAGGATATTACCCTCGCGCTGGGTCAGCAGAAGGTATTGAGCGGTGCCGGGGTGACATCGGTTTCATCCGGTAATCCCCGCATTGTGGATATCCAGGTGCCGCAGGATCAGTCAAAGATCATCCTGAAAGCCGTGGGTGTGGGTTCCACCCAGGTCAGCCTGATTATGGAAGGCGGTTCCACCCAGAATTATATGGTCACCGTTATTGCCAAGGATCCCAACAAGATCCGGGATGAAGTCCAGTCACTTCTGGATGGTGTGGAAGGCATTGAGCTGAAAGTGGTTGGTAACCGGGTCATTATTGACGGAGAGATTCTGACAGAGAATGACAACAACCGGATTGAAAAGGTGCTCTCCCTGTATGGGGATCAGGTGGTCAAATTTGCCGAATTCAATCAGGCGTATCTGCCCAAGGAAGACAACATACTGGTGGAGTTTAACCTGGTTGAAGTCAATACGAACAACATGGGTGATTATGGAATCAACTGGAACAAGGCCATTCAGGGTGCCGGTGTTTCCTACAACTACAGCCGGGATCTGGTATCCGGCGCGGTTCTGGGCAGCACGCTGGGCATCGTGTCCAATTTCACCCAGGCACTGAGTCTCATGAAGGGTGAAGGGGATGCCCGTGTTTATGACACCCATTCCGTGATTACCGTTTCCGGAACACCGGCTCAATACTATGCAGGTGGTGAATTTGGTGTCCGGAACATTACCCAGACGACATCCACCGTGGAATGGAAAGAGTACGGCACCAAGTTTAACGTGACGCCCGAAGTGGATTCTCTGGGGAACATGCGCATCACAATCGATTCCGAAATTTCCGAATTGAGTGGAAACATGGTGGATGGCATTCCCTCTTTGAAGAAAAACAAGGTCAACACCGTTGTCCGGATCAAGGAAGGGGAAACCATTGCGCTGGGCGGTTTCATCAAGCGGGTAAAATCCCAGGACATCAGCAAGGTCCCGGGACTCGGTTCTGTGCCGGTACTGGGTGCACTGTTCCGCTCCAAACAGTACCAGCAGGGCCAGACCGACGGCGTCATCTTCATTACGGCCAAACGCATTACCGCTCAGGATCAGGAAATGAAAGACATGATTGATAAGCCTCTGGAAAAATTCAACAAAGAAGAGAAAAAGTGGTACCAGAGGGATAAAAAATGAAGTTAACCATCGTCGGAAAGGATGGATTCCGGAAGGAGATCAAGCCTGTTCCGGCGGAGTTCGCTGTGGGCCGGGAAGCACCGGCCCAGGTCGTTCTCCCATCACCGGTGGTGTCCCGTCGACATGCCGTGTTCCAGGTCCAGGGGAACCGGGTCTGGGTAACTGATTTAAGCGCCAATGGGGTGTTCATTGGCAAAACACGGCTTGAGCGGGGGAAGCAGACACCGGTGGAAGCCGGGAAACAGGTGACCATAGGTGAGTTCCATTTTGTCTTCGAGGATGAAGCCGGTGATCACGAGCAGAAGAAATCGGCTGTAATCGAAGCGGAACGCCCGGTTCGACAGCCGGCGCAGTCATCACCCGGTCATTTTACCGAAGAACAGTTGAACGCCCTGTCCGGTATCCGGGATGAAATCCACAAGAAGCTCCTGGAAACGATGGATTTACGGTGGATTGACTTCACCGCCAAACCGGACGAGGAATTGAAGGAAATGGTGAGCAAGCGCCTGGATACCATTATCCAGGGCATGAGTGCCGCCATCCCCCGTTGGGTGGATCGTCCGCTGTTGAAGAAGGAAATGCAGGATGAGGTCGTGGGCCTCGGGCCGCTGGAAGATTTTCTTCGAGACGAAGATGTCAGCGAAATCATGGTGGTTTCCAAAGACCTGATCTATGTTGAAAAAAAGGGCAAGATTGTTGAATCGGAGAAACGGTTTTCCTCCAATGAGGCGTTGATGGCCATCATTGAGCGAATCGTGGCGCCGATCGGCAAACGGATCGATGAATCCTCTCCGCTGGTGGACGCCCGTCTGAAAGACGGTTCCCGAGTGAATGCGATTATCCCGCCACTGGCACTGAAAGGGCCCTGCCTCACGATCCGGAAGTTCGGTACCAAACAGCTGATAATCCAGGATCTGATCGGGTTCGGCACCCTGAATGATAAAATGGCGACCTTTATCGAATGCTGTGTTCAGGGGAAGAAAAACATTATTATCTCCGGTGGCACCGGCTCCGGTAAAACCACGCTGTTGAACGTGATGGCGGCCTTCATTCAGCCGACCGACCGTATCGTGACGATTGAAGATGCGGCCGAACTGCAATTGCCGCAGAAACACGTCGTGTCATTGGAGTCCAAGCCGCCCAACGTGGAAGGCAAGGGTGCGGTCAATATCCGCGATCTGGTGAAAAACGCCTTGCGTATGCGACCGGATCGTATCATCGTCGGTGAGTGTCGGGGAGGAGAAGCACTGGACATGCTCCAGGCGATGAACACCGGTCACGCGGGCTCCATGACCACCGGGCACGCCAATTCGCCGGATGATATCCTGCGCCGTCTGGAAACCATGGTGTTGATGTCCGGTATGGAATTGCCCATCCGGGCGATCCGGGACCAGATCGGATCTGCGATTGACATTATCGTTCAGCAGTCCCGACTGTCGGACGGTTCAAGAAAAATCATGAGTATCAGTGAAGTACTGGGTCTGGACGATGACTACAATATCCTGTTGGAAGACGTGTTCACCTTTGAGCAGAAAGGTGTGGACGAATCCGGCAAGGTGGTGGGGCGTCACATGGCGACCGGCTACCTGCCGTCCTTCCTGCCGGACTTCAAGGCCCGGGGCATTCCGGTCCCGGAAGACCTGTTCAAGGTGTAAGCCATGTCCTTGTCCAACGAACTCTTGTACTGGGGCTCTTACGTACTGATCGCATTGGGATTCGGCATACTGGGATATGCAGTATTTGACGCGATTCAGATGGGTTATCGGCGGTATCGCGAGACCTATGACAAGAAAATCAATGGCGAATTGCAGCGGAACTTCATGCCCTATTCCGCCGATCGGTTCTTCCGGAACAATATATTGAGTATGGTGGGGCTGGCAGCTATCGGCTATCTGTGGCTCGACAGTGTTCTGTTTATGATCCTGTTCGGCATTCTCGGTTACTGGCTGCCCAAGTTTCTCCTGCAGTATTCCGCCCACAAGCGGGCGGACAAACTGGAACTGCAGTTGGTCGACGCGCTCTACGTATTGTCCAATTCGGTGTCTGCGGGCCTGACCATGCCCATGGCATGTGATGTGGTGACCAAGCAACTGGTGCCGCCCGTTTCACAGGAATTCGGCCTGCTGGTGAACGAAAACCGGCTGGGTGTGCCGTTTGACCGTGCCATGGAAAACATGGCGAACCGCCTGAAGTCCAACAACTTCGACCTGCTGGTAACGTCGGTGCTGGTTGCACGTCAGACCGGCGGTAACATCGCGGAGATTTTCAAGACCCTGGCGGAGAGCATCAAGGAAATCATGCGCCTGGAAGCCAAGGTAAAAGCATTGACGGCACAGGGCCGCATGCAGGCGATCGTTTTAGGCGGTCTGCCCTTTTTCCTGGCCCTGATCCTGTCCAAGATTAACCCGGAGCTGATGACGCCGTTGTTCAACACGCCGCAGGGAACCGTAATCCTGTTTATTGCGGCCCTGTTCTGGCTGGTTGGCATTTATATGATCCGTAAAGTCATCAGTATCGATATTTGAGGAGGCAGCCATGTTACTGGAACTGGGCGGCTATCTGCTGTTGTTTGTAGCAATTTTCGTGCTGACCTACTCATTTTTCCCGGCTGAGGTCGAGATTGAGGAATTCCAGGCGGCTTTGCCCAAGGGTCACCTGCAGAACAAGAAGAACCAGGTTTTTGAAGACAGCAGTTTTATCCGGATCATTTATCCCCTGATCCTGGTGTTCGCCACCAAGGCCTCCCGGATGCGGATCAAAGACAAATATATGGGGATGTTGCGACGCCGCATTGAGTCTGCCGGTTATCCGTATGGCTTCAGCCCCTACGAATATGTTGGATTTGCAATGACCATCTCCCTGCTCACCGTTTTTGTGGCGGCGTTTTTCAACTATTCGCTGACCGGCAGCGCAAATTTTGTCTTTCTGATCCTGGCGTTTGTGTTCGGTAACGTGTTCCCCTACTTCTTTCTGGCCAACCAGTCGGACATGCGCAAGATCCAGATTTACAAGGATCTGCCATACAAGCTGGATGTACTGACCATGGCGGTGGAAGCCGGTCTGGACTTCTTCTCCGCTATCAAGCGTATGGTGGAGCGGGATACCACGGACAGCCCGCTGATCGAAGAATTCTTCCAGTTCCTGCAGGAAGTCCGCATGGGTAAAACCAAGCGGGAAGCGTTGCAGGGAATGGCGCAGCGGGCGGACGTAGAGGCGCTGAACAGCGTGGTTTCGGCAATTGTACAGGCGGAAAAGATGGGCACACCGGTTGCTCAGGTTTTGAAAGTTCAGGCGGAATCATTGCGGATTACACGCTCGCAACGGGCGGAGAAAGCCGCCGGTGAGGCATCGGTCAAGATCATGTTTCCGTTGATCTTTATCCTGTTTTCCACGATTCTGATTCTGTTCGGCGGCATTATCGTCAAGTGGAGCCGGGGAGAGCTCTTCTGACAGTGGCGGATGCGGGCCGCGCCAATCGCGTTGTCGTGCTTGAATTCTCGGACGGCACACGGCTGACGCGGTCGTTGGTTTGCTGCGATACAGTCATATCCCGGATGATCGGCATGCTCGGTCAACGGGATTCCGGGGTGGAGGAGGTTTACCAGATTATTCCGTGTAACGGGATTCATACGTTCGGGATGGCCTTTGATATTGACACGATCTTTACGGATCGTAAAGGGAATGTGCTGCGCGCTGCGAACGTCAGACCGTGGCGGATGTTCTCCTGCCGGGGAGCGGACATGGTGTTTGAGGGACGGGGACTATTGAAATCGGACATTGCTCTTGAACGGGTATGGACGGAATACTATAATATGAGTTAGAGATGGACGTTAAAATACTGTTTTTTGTGGATCAAAAGAAAGAACGCGAGTTCGTCTTCACTGGAGAGCGGATGGAAATCGGCCGTGCCGCCACCTGCAATCTGATGGTGAACGACCCCATGGTGTCTTCCCGGCACCTGGCTATTTTCAGGAAAGATGGGCAAATATTTGTAGAAGATACGCAGAGCATCAACGGCACATTTCTGCACGGCCAGCCGGTCACGGAGCCGACGCCACTGATGAATCAGGATGAGATTTCATTCTGCAACTATAAGATCATCGTGGTGATGGAGGGGACCGGTTCTGCATCCCAGCGACAGCCGGTCCAGGAGCTCAGCGGGAAGCAGACCCTAATGATCAATCGGGAGGATCTGGAAGGAATCAAGGGAAAGAAGCTGCCGTTGAATATGACCAAAAAGCAATTGATACTGGCCGCTTCGGCAGCTGGGATGCTGTTGATTCTGCTGATCCTGATCCTGATTCCAACGGGAGGCAACACTGCGGGTTCAGGAGAAGCCCCTCTTCGGGCCGGAATGTTGGATACGTATTTCCTGGAACTGGAACGGAAGACCCGGGACGGAATGGACAACCGGAATAACGTCGAGCAGGCGAAAGAATACTATCAACTGGGTGAAGAACGCCTGAGACTGACCAAGTTGAACCGTGAAGCTGAGTTTCAGGCGCTGTTGTATCTGTATAAGGCCAAGTTCAGTATGCTGGAAGCGGACCCCAGACCGGCATTGTGGGATGAGGTCAATCCGAAAATCGCCCAGACGGAACAATCTCTGAAGGAACGGTTGCGTATGCTTTTCCAGAATGCCTGGCTTTCGGAAAAGGACGGGGATAGGCAGGGTGCTATATCCCTTTATCAGACCATACAGGAGACGCTGCCCGATGAAGCGTCCCTGATCTACCGGACGGCATCGTTCCGGATAACCAAACTCCAATGATCATTATATTCAAACCACTGTCATCTGCGGTGCGTGACCCGGTCCAATTCGATTTGAATGATGCTTCTCCCCGTTTGACCGTTGGTCGGAAGCCCGACAACGATTTCGTGATTCCTCTGCCCAATGTTTCTTCCTATCACGCGGTTGTGGAACTGGACGGGGAATCACCCATGGTGGAGGACCTGAACAGTACCAACGGTGTTTTCAAGAACGGTCAGCGGCTCGATGAACGTACAGCGTTTGAAAACGGGGACCGGCTGTCATTCGGTTCTGTTGATTTCCTGGTGGAAATAGAGGGAGCATCGAAGAAAGCGGAGAGCGGACCCGGCAATGGAACGTTGATGGTGGACAGCCGGGAATTCCTGGATGATATCCGAGAGGAAGCTCCTGCCGGCGGCTCAGGCCAGATGCCGTCTCCCGGAGCGGGGACCATGCTGTTCGGCATGAAAGATGTTTTAATGGCGCCGCGGCTGGTGTTGCTGGACGACAAGTTGAATCCGGTCAGTGAGCACAACGTAGACAGGGTGGAAGTCAACATCGGTCGTGAAGCGGATAATGATGTCCAGATTGACCACGATTCCATTTCCCGTCTTCATGCGAAGATTATCAAGAAGAGTGACAAGTCCTATCAGTTGCAGGATAACCAGAGTACCAACGGTACGTTTGTCGATGACCGGCGGGTTACCCGTCACATGCTCCGTCATGGTGATGTGGTTCAGTTTGGAGACGTTAAGGCTGTCTTTCTGGCACCCGGAAAGCTCTTTTCCTTTGAAGACTTGAAGGAGGGCAAAAAACCGGCGTCCGGCGGCATGGACCGGAAGAAACTGCTCATTGGTGCGGCCGGCGTACTGGTTGTGCTTCTGATTATTCTCATGCTGCTTCCTACTGGTGGCGGTGGCGGCCCCAGTGGAAGCGGCACCCGACTGACCTCCGATGAAGTGATGAAAGAAGTGAATTTTGCTCTGGACAATGGAGACTGGGATCGGGTTGTCCAACTGGTGGACAACTTCCAGTTGAAAGGAGCGGATGAACAACTGAAGAAAGCAAAGTCCGAGATTGAGAACCGGAAAGTGTTTCAGGCAGTCAACCAGAAGATTGAAGCCGCAGATTTTCAGGGAGCCCGTGACGCCATGTCCGGGATTGGAAGCGGCAGTGTGTACAGGGCACGGGCTGATCAGGCCCTGAAGGACGGGATTGAAAGCTACATCGAGAAACAGAATCAGACAATAGAAGAGAAACAGGAATCCTCGGATTATAAGGAAGCATTGGATATTGCGGCGGCATTGAAGGATAAATTCCCGGACCGGGAAGATGTTTCCACCACTTATGATTCCGTAAAGAGTGCATATGACCGGGTTTCCCGTCAGCAGCAGCAGCGCGCTGCCTATGCCAGCAAGTTGCGTCGCACCAGACAGGCCGCAGACCGGAAGATCGCGGAAGCCGAGTCTCAGTACCTGAAAGGCGAACTGGTTGAGGCATTGGCCAGCATTACGGAAGCCTCGAATGTGTATATCGAGAAGGGCATTACCGTACCGGTGAGAATCAAGCGGCTGAAGGATTCCATGAATGAACTGCGTCAGAATTACCAGGATGGGAAGAAGCTGATTTTGCAGGGGAAACTGGAACAGGCGGCTCCCAAGTTGGATCGGGTATTCGATATTTCGGACAAGTATCTTTTCGGTAAATCCGGTGCAATTGAACGGGAATGCACCGGTCTGCTGGTGGATTACTACATGGAAAAGGCAAACCAGCTCTACAAACAGCAGAATTATGCTGCCGCCTACGGATTCCTGAACCGGATACTGGATGCCAAGCCCGATATGCGGGAAGCGCAGGTCATGCGTCGGGAGATCGAGGGAAAAGGACAGGAACTGTACAACAAGGGATATATTGAGCAGACACAGTATCAGAACTGCAAGCAGGCCGTTTTTTATTTCAAACAGGTGGTTCAGATGGTTCCGAAAGACAACCCGTTATACAAGAAAGCTCTGAAGAGGATAGCAGATTGCGAAGATTGAGGTTCATTCCGGTATTGCTGTGCGTGGTGATGATGGGAGCGGGGCTGCGTGCGGATGATTCCATTTTTAAACGACTTTCCCATTCCCTGAATCTGAAAGGGGAGAAAGACCTGAGGCAGGCGGAACAGTTCTATCAGAACAATCAATACGCCCAGGCACTTTCCTATTATCAGAAATACCTGAAAAAGAACGACGAGGACCGGAATCCTGATCTGTTGTACCGGATGGCGATCTGCTACATGGAGTTGCAGCAGCCGGACACGGGGTTTTCGTATGCGGAGGAGGCCTACTCCAAGGATCGAAAAGATCTGGATGTTGCCGTTCTCTATGCCGAATATCTGGTCATTCTTGGAGATATCGATACGGCGGTCGATACCTACCGGAAGATCGTTCAGGATCATCCGGAGGATTATCTGTCTTACGTCCGTCTAGGGGAATTGCTGGTTGATCAGGGGAATCTGAAAGAAGCGCGTGATTTCTGGAAGCAGGCCATTCAAATGAATCCGGAGAAGCCGGATGCCTATGCCCGGATGAGTCAAAGCTATCTGCGCGTTGAAAAGAACCAGTTGGAGGCCTATTACTACGGTCGTAAATTGCTGGATGTGGTAACTGGCACGCGGAAAGAATCCGTTTCGGAAATGCTGAACAATATTGCCGGTGATTTGAAAGAGGATTTTGAGAATTACTATCAGACCCGGTCCTGTATGGAGCAGGCACGCGATCATTATGAACATGCCCGGTTTCAACAGGCATACGACGTACTGACGGGATGCCGGGATATTTCGGACCTGCCCGGTGACTACTTCCTGTTGTATGGGAAAGTATGCGATGAAGTGGGCAAGTTTTCCGATGCGGCCTACGCGTATGAACGATGTATTGCGCTGGGAATGGATAACGGAGACCTGGCATATCGATTGGGCTGGAGCTATTTGAATGCCGGGAATAAGCGAAATGCCGAAATTGCGTTCAAACGCGCGGCGAATTATCCCGAAACACGCGAAAAGGCCCAGCAGATGCTGGATAAAATCAAGTGAAAACGACTGAAAGTCGCTTGACTTATAGAGCAGGTGGACGTAAAGTAAAGTAAACCCTTGTGAACCAACTTTTTTTGGGAGGTCATTTTATGACTAAAGCAGATCTCGTGAACAAACTGATTACCGAACTGGATTTTTCCAGGAAGGAAGCGGAGCGGACTGTAAACGTGTTCTTCGCGTCCATCATTGAGTCGCTGAAGGAAGGGGAAGGGATTGAATTGCGCGGTTTCGGCAGCTTCCGCCTCCGCCAGCGGCGTGCCCGTAAGGGACGGAATCCGAAAACTGGTGAGTCGGTCAATGTTCCACCCAAGACCATTGTTTATTTCAAAGTCGGCAAAGATTTGAAGGAAGCGTTGAACTGATCCGCTTGAGTTGATCTGGATCACATCACCAGAAGACTGTCGACGGTACTTGAAATCGAGTACTTGGTTGTGATGGAAAGGAGACCGTCATGAAGAAAATTGCACTTGCATTGTTTTTTGT
>DAINNF010000058.1:0-15470 GCA_036736005.1 Acidobacteriota bacterium | reverse complement strand
TGGCCTGAATGCCGTCCACGACGATGCCTTCCACCTGGCAGATGGCCGGCCGGAATCGGGCAGCCGGTTCCCCGGTTTCCTGAAGCAGGGTGACATGCACGCCGCAGAGGTCGAATTGTTCCGGGATACGGGGGAGTGACTCCCGCAGCAGGCTGAGACAAACGGATCCGTTGGCACAGAAGCTGTCTGAACCGTCAGGGTCCAGATGGCGGACCTGTTCTCCCGATATCAGAAACAGTCCGTCTGCACCGATACCGAAACGGCGGTCACATGCTTTGCGGGCAAGATTTTCCGCAGTAGTGCCGGGAGCCGGTTTTTTCAAGTCCGGGATGTCTGCCGCGACGACAAAATCGTTCCCGCAACAGGTCAGCTTGTGAAACGCTACTCCTGCCATTTCTCCTTCTCGAGACCCTCTACTTTTACATCAAAGAGATCGTCTCCAAGGGGCACATTGATTTCGGTGTCCAGGAAACGGATCACGGTTTCTGTTCCGTTGTCTTCCTTCACTTTTATCTTTCTGAACAGCAGTGTTTCAGGGTCCAGCCAGGCTTCCACCAGGTCAATCCGTTTCTTGACTTTGCGTTTCTTTGGAATGAAGATGATGTAAATGTCTTCCAGTTTGGTATCGATCTGCTTGATAATAAAATATTTATCAAGAAACTCAAACGCTTTGTTCACGTTCAGGATGTTCAGAAGCGGTTCCTTGTACTTGCGGACATTCAACGTGGCATACGTGTTGTTATCCCGGTCGACCTTGATGACTTCGTCCTCGGTATAGAATACCCGGATCCGATATGGTTTGGTGAATTCCCACAAGAGCTTGTCCGGTTTCTTGAAGTAGAAACGTCCTTCCGTTTCGGCCGGTTCCTTGAGCATCCGGGTCTTACGGACCTGCACGAAACGGGTCTTCAGCGTATCAATGCTGGCGTAACGGTCCGATGTCTTTGCCATGAGCTGCTGCACCTCAGCCGGGGGCATACTGTCGGACGCTGCAGCAACACAGCAGAGCAGCAAAATCAGAAACAGGGTTGTGGATCTGTGTTGTAGTTGTCTCATGATGATCATCAGCCCTTGCTGAGTGATTCAAGGAAATCAAGGTTTTTCTTAAATTTACCCAATCTTTCGGTGAGCAGTTCCATTTTCTCTACAACCGAGAGAGGCGCCAGAACCTTGCGCAGTACCCAGACCCGGTTCAGTTCGAAATCACTGATCAGCAGTTCTTCCTTACGGGTGCCCGAGCGGTCGATATCAATTGCGGGGAAGACACGCTTGTCGGCCAGCTTCCGGTCGAGGATCAGTTCCATGTTGCCGGTGCCTTTGAATTCTTCAAAGATCACGTCATCCATACGACTGCCGGTTTCAATCAGTGCGGTGGCGATGATGGTCAGGCTGCCGCCTTCTTCGATATTTCGGGCAGCGCCGAAGAATCGTTTGGGGCGCTGAAGCGCGTTGGAATCCACACCACCTGAAAGCACCTTGCCGCTCGGGGGAACGATGGTGTTGTATGCGCGCGCCAGCCGGGTGATGGAATCCAGCAGGATAACCACGTCTTTCTTGTACTCAACCAGGCGCTTGGCTTTTTCGATGACCATTTCTGCAACCTGTACGTGACGGGATGCCGGTTCGTCAAAGGTGGAGCTGATGACTTCACCCTGTACGGACCGCTCCATGTCGGTCACTTCTTCCGGCCGTTCATCAATCAGCAGTACGATCAGGTAGATCTCGGGGTGATTAGCGGTAATGCTGTTGGCAATATTCTGCAGCAGAACGGTCTTACCGGTTCTGGGCGGCGCAACGATCAGACCACGCTGGCCCTTTCCGATAGGAGTCAGCAGGTCCATGATCCGTGTGGAAATCCGTTTCTGATCCGATGTTTCCAGTCCGATGCGTTCTTCCGGATAGAGCGGGGTCAGGTTATCGAACAGTGCCTGGCGTTTGCAGGAGGGCGGCTCGAAGTTGATGGCTTCCACTTTGATCAGTGCGAAATACCGTTCACCGTCCTTGGGCGGGCGGATTTGACCGGATACGGTGTCACCGGTTCTCAGCTCGAATTTCTTGATCTGAGAAGGGGATACATAGATATCGTCGGGGCCGGGAAGATAATTGTAGTCCGGTGCCCGGAGAAATCCGAAACCTTCCGGCAGGATTTCCAGGACCCCCTCGGAAAAGATGAGACCGTTCTTTTCGGTCTGTGCTTGAAGAATGCGGAAGATCAGTTCCTGCTTGCGCAGGGACGTGGCACCTTCCAGACTCAGGTCCTTGGCAATGGACACAAGTTCGTCGATTGATTTTTCCTTCAGTTCTGCGATGTTCATGTATGTGCTCCTTGAATGGATTGGAGTTCTTGTTGGATTTGATTGATCAGGGGGTCAATCCCTTCGCCGGTTTTGGCAGATACCGGGAAGAACAGACTGTTCCCGACGGTATACCTATTGTTGAGGATTGTCAGTTGTTTTGCAAGCTGATTTTTTGACAATTTATCAATTTTGGTGGGAACTGTAAGGAAACGGATGTTGCGGTCGATCAGGAATCCGTGCAGTTCCTCGTCTCTTTTCTGCGGTGTGTGGCGGCTGTCTACCAGGAAGATCAGGAGAATCCGTTCCCGCATATGAATCAGGTATTCTTCAATTACCTTGCCCCAGTCACGTTTCATGGACTTGGATACCTTGGCGTATCCGTAACCGGGAAGGTCCACCAGCAGAAAACGTTCATCCACGTCAAATACGTTCAGCAGTCGCGTCTTTCCCGGCGTACCGGATACCTTGGCCAGCCCTTTGATGTTGGCCAGCCGATTGATCAGGGAAGACTTACCGACATTCGACCTTCCGGCAAATACGAGATGCGCGTAAGGATGGTCGGGTATCTGTCGGAACGTCGGAGCACTGATGATAAATTTGATGTTGTGTCCAATTCGGGTCATGGTTCATCCTGTCCGGACTGGCGTCCGGTTTCTTTTTCTCCAGCGGTCTTTCAACCGATATTGGGTGAAGTTGTGTCGCCGGCCCGGCTGCTGTCCAGAGAGTCCCGGGTCTGTCCGGCGGGAGCAATCGAAAGCCCGAATACAATGTTCAGTACGTCATCCACGTTGCGTACAAAATGAATGTTCAATACATCGATGACTTCAGCGGGGATATCTTTCAGGTTTCGTTCGTTGTCTTCGGGCAATATGAGGTTGTGAATGCCGGCCCGGTGCGCCGCCAGCAGCTTTTCTTTGATGCCGCCAACGGCCAGTACGCGACCCCGCAGGGTCAGTTCGCCCGTCATGGCGATCTGATGGGAAACGGGACGGTCCGTGAGGGCGGAGAAAATGGCGGTAGCGACGGTAACCCCCGCCGAAGGGCCATCCTTGGGAATCGCTCCTTCCGGAATGTGGACATGGATATCGGTGTCCTTCAGTTGATCCAGCTCCAGGTTGAATCGCAGATGGTTGGCCCGGATATAGGACAGGGCGGCGCGGACCGATTCCTTCATCACATCGCCCAATTGGCCCGTGATTTCAATCCGGTCCTTCCCCGGCATGGTGATCACTTCAATAAACAGTACATCACCACCGGTCGGTGTCCAGGCGAGACCGGTTGCTACGCCCACGCGAGGCCGATCTTCCGCAATCTGGTTCCGGAAAGGTGGGACACCCAGCTTGTCCTGGACAGTCTGTGGTTCAATCTTCAGCGGTGAGGGAAGGGTATCCCGCGCCGCGTCCACTGCGAATTTACGCAGCAACCGCTCCAGGTTCCGCTCCAGGTTCCGCACCCCGGCCTCCCGGGTATATTTCTCGATGACCGTATTCAACGCTGCTTCGGTGAGTTCAGGTTCGAATGTATCCATTCCGGTTTCAATCAGTTTCTTGGGCAACAGATGACGTTTTGCGATTTCCCTTTTTTCGTTGAAGGTATAGCCCGGAATGCGAATGATTTCCAGTCGGTCCCGAAGTGCGGGAGGGACGGTGTCCAGCATGTTGGCAGTCACGACAAAAAACACCTTGGACAGGTCGTAATCCACGTCCAGATAGTGATCGACGAAATGGCTGTTCTGTTCCGGGTCCAGGGCTTCCAGCAGTGCGGATGACGGATCCCCGCGAAAATCGGAACTGAGTTTATCGATTTCATCCAGCAACATGAGCGGATTGACGGTTCCGGCTTTTTTCATCAGGTAGATGAGACGACCCGGGATAGCACCGATGTACGTTCGTCTGTGACCACGGATCTCCGCCTCATCCCGGACACCCCCGAGAGACATCCGGACGAATTGGCGGCCCGTTGCTTCCGCAATGGCTTTTGCCAGAGAAGTCTTGCCCACGCCGGGTGGTCCGACAAAGCAGAGAATGGGATTCCGGTGCTTGCGGGTCAGTTTGCGTACGGCCAGAAACTCGATAATCCGGTCTTTGCCGTCTTCCAGTGCATAGTGGTCTCTGTCCAGAATTTCCCGTGCGCGATCCAGATCCAGGCGTGCCCGTGATCGTTTGCGCCAGGGGATGTCGGTCAGCCACTGAATATATGTACGGGAAACGGACGCTTCCGCAGATGATAGATTCATCATCTTCAGGCGCTGCAGTTCTTCCATTGCCTTCTGATGCGCTTCTTCACTCATACCGGCCTGGCGGATCTTCTCTTCCAGTTCTTTCAGTTCATCCTGACCGGATTCTCCCAGTTCTTCGCGAATGGCCTTCATTTTCTCCGACAGGTAGTACCGTTTCTGGTTCTCGTCAATGGAGGCCCGGACTTTTTTGTCCAACTCCTGGTCAAGTCGGTGCGTCAGAGCCCGCCGGTCCAGGATTTCGTATAGTCTGGTCAGACGGAAGTACGGCGTCACAATCTCCAGCAGGGACTGTTTTTCAAGAACGCCCGACTGCAGGGCAAATGCAATGATATCAGCGAATTCATCCGGGCGGTCTGCCAGTCGGTTGGCCTTCTCCAGATAACGCGTATCGAACGTTTCTTTGGTGAGTTTGGGAAACTGTTTGAGCAGGGAAAGGATGCGCGTGATCTGCTGCAGACTTTCCAATGCATTCCCCTCTGTGTGAGCGGCCAGTTCCCTGCCTTCAGCCAGCAGAATATTTCCCGATTCCTGAATAGTGGTGACTTCAAACCGGTGAAGTCCCCGTGTTGTACACAGGTAATCGTCACCGGCTTTTTCTGATATGAAGTTCAGAATCTGAACGGTGGTTCCAAATTGGAAGAAGCGATCCTTCAACGGGGAATGATCGGCTTCCATGCGGGTGGCCAATGCCAGAAGAGGTGTTCCGTTGTCAATGGCGTACTGAAGGGCTTCCGGCATGTGAGGCCGGTGAATGGTTACGTCCGCCTCAACACCCGGGAACAGAACCACGTTTTCCAGCGGCAGTACGGGGATGGTCATGCGCATGTGTCTATCCGGTTTTCTTCCTTTTGGTCAACGCCCGCTTGACATCCCGGGCAGTGACCGTGAGGGATTCAATCCCTTCTTTTGAAGGGGTTTCAAACATGAAATCCATCATGATTTCTTCCATGATTTGACGGAGTCCCCGTGCTCCGAGACGGGTATGGGTGGCCTGTTCCACAATGGCCTGAATGGCGCCATCACTGAAGTTGAGCTCAACTTTGTCCATCTCGAAGATCCGGGTGTATTGCCGTATCAGGCAGTTTTTCGGCTCGGTCAGAATCCGTTTGAGGGCTGTTTCATCCAGGTCATCCAATACGGCAATGACCGGGAGGCGGCCCACCAGTTCAGGAATCAGACCGAACTTGGTCAGATCGTCCGACATGACCTGGTGCAACGGATTGTCATCGCCCGGAGTGGCTTCGGAAATCTCTTCTTTGCCGGTCTTGAATCCGACCACTTTCTTTCCGAGACGGTCGGAAATGATGCGGTCGATTCCCACGAATGCACCGCCGCAGATGAACAGAATGTTGGTCGTGTCCAGTTGGATAAACTCCTGGTATGGATGTTTCCGGCCTCCTTGAGGCGGTACATTGGCGGTCGTTCCTTCCAGAATTTTCAGCAAAGCCTGCTGCACCCCTTCACCGGACACGTCACGGGTGATGGATGGGTTCTCACTCTTGCGGCCCACCTTGTCGATTTCGTCGATGTAGATGATGCCATGCTCCGCTTTCTTTACGTCGAAGTCGGCATTCTGCAACAGGCGCAGGAGAATATTCTCCACATCTTCACCCACGTACCCGGCTTCGGTAAGCGTGGTAGCGTCTGCGATCGCGAACGGAACCTGAAGAAAACTGGCCAGTGTCTGGGCCAGCAGCGTCTTGCCCGTTCCCGTGGGGCCAATCAGCATGACATTGCTCTTGTCCAGCCGGACATCTTCCTGCCTGGCATTGAAGCGGATTCGCTTATAGTGGTTGTATACAGCAACGGACAGCTTCTTCTTGGCTTCTTCCTGTCCAATGACATACTGATCCAGCTCGGCCTTGATCTGTGCAGGTTTCGGAATTTCTTCCGGCGCTTTCCGCAAGAGATCGGACTTGTCGTCAATATCCTCTTTCTGCAGAATTTCGGAACAGACATCCACACACTCGTTGCAGATGTAGACCCCATTGCCCATGATGAGCTTTTCCACTTCCGCGTGATCGCGGCCGCAGAATGCGCAGGACTTTTCTTCGGTCGGTTGTTCCGTTGTGTTGTCGTGATTATCGGTCATCAGCAGATTCCTCTTTCTGGGTGATTACACGGTCGACCACTCCATATCGGATGGCTTCCTCCGCAGACATGATGAAGTCACGGTCCGTGTCCTTTTCAATCCGTTCAACCGGTTGACCGGTGTGGGTGGCGAGGATTTTGTTCAGCAACGCTTTGATACGCCCGATTTCTCTGGCATGGATTTCAATATCAGATGCCTGGCCCTGCATGCCGCCCATCGGCTGATGGATCAGAATTCTGGAGTGCGGCAGTGCAAACCGTTTGCCCGCGGTTCCACCGGCCAGAAGAACGGCACCCATTGAGGCCGCCTGTCCGATGCAGATGGTGCTGACATCGGGCTTGATGAATTGCATGGTGTCGTAAATTGCCATTCCCGCGGAGACGGACCCCCCCGGGGAATTGATATACAACGAGATATCCTTGTCGGGATTTTCCGCTTCCAGGAACAGGAGTTGCGCAATGACAAGGTTGGCGACATTGTCATCAATGGGTGTACCAATGAATACGATGTTGTCCTTCAGCAGACGGGAATAAATATCATATGCCCGTTCACCGCGTCCTGTCTGTTCAATCACCATCGGAATCAGCATGGCTGTCCTCCCCGGTTTCGGTCTTGTCTTCCGCTGGGTCGGTCTCGTTGAACGTGACCTGACTCAACAACTGATCAAAGGTCTTGTCCTGACGAATCATGCTTCGGATGTTGTCCAGCTCGCCCCGTTCTTCAAATGCCTTTCGCAGGGTCTTGACATTGGCTTCCGGTCCGAAACCTGCGGCATATTTCTCCAGAACCTCGTCCACTTCGCTTTCCGAAGCAGTGACATCCAGGTCTTCGGCGTACTTCGTCAACAGGAGAGATTCGCGGACGCGACGTTCCGCTTCCGGTTTCTGCTGCTCAAACACCATCCGGATCCGTTCTTCATCCTGTTCCATCGGGATACCGTATTGGGCCAACTGGCGGAAGTAACTTTCGGTCAGTTGACGGGCTTCCCGTTGAACCAGACTGGGCGGCACATCGAACTCATGACTCTCGAGCATATGATCCAGCAACGCCCGCTGCCTGGTGCTCCGCTTCGCCTGCTGATACTTTTCTTCCAGGTTTTTCCGGATGTCCGCTTTCAGTGCATCCATTGTATCAAACTGCCCCAGTTCTCTTGCAAAATCATCGTCCAGTTCGGGAACGACCCGCTCCTTCAACTGGTTCAGCCGTGCCTGGATTTCAACGGTCTTGCCCTTCAGGGCAGCAAACCGGTCTTCGTCCGGATATTCCGCGCTAAAGCTGGCTTCTTCACCGGATTTCATTTTCAGGATATGGGGAACGACGGGACTCCAGTATCCGTCCGTGGTTAGATGCAGGTCCAGGCTTTCGTGTTCCATCACGGTTTCACCGTCCGGTATCCGTCCGGTGATAGCCACTTCTGCGTAGTCTCCTTCCGCCGGTTCCATCCGGTCAATCGGCTTCAATCTGGCCGCCTGCTGCTGCAGGTCATGGAGGACTTTTTCCTGGTCTGTCTCCAGGTCCTGACTTGTCCGGGGGATATCAAGCTCGACATTTTCGATCTTCTTCAACTCGAACTCGGGCAGACTTTCAAGGTAGAACTCGGTTTCAACCGTCAGGTCCGGGTTGACTTCAAAGCGGGTCATTTCTTCAAAAATGACAGATCCCAATTCCTTGGTATGCGTTTTGACGGCTTCGGGGAATTTCTCATGCGCTACAAAACGGAGTATTTCACCCTCGATGTCTTTCTTGTAGCGGGTTTGGACCACGCGGGCGGGTGCTTTACCCTTTCTGAATCCGGGTATCGATGCGGTTCGAACCAGGTCTTTGACCGTGGCATCATAACGGGGCTTAACGTCCGCTGCATCCAAAGCAAGTTTCATTTTCCTGATTACCGGGCTCACCTGTTCAATTGTGGCTTCCATCTGGGTCTCCTCTATCGATCGTGGTAGTTGATTGTGAAGGATGAGTTTGGTGCGAGAGGGGGGACTCGAACCCCCACATGCGAAGCATACCAGATCCTAAATCTGGCGCGTCTACCAGTTCCGCCACTCTCGCTCAACTGGCAGAATCCGGTCAATCCACACAGCAACTGGATTTTATCCCCTGAAGTTCAGTTGTCAAGAGGAATCTACCACCTGTCAATGCCAACCGTTCAATCCCGTCCCTGCATTTTCTTTTGAATTTTCCACAACGGACAACAGCTGACCATTGCATTGCATTCAATTTGGGGTTTGCAACCGAATGGGGCGATGGTATCATGAGTTTTATGAACAGACTACGGTTCCGTGTGATGGTATTTCATCACGCTGCAATGGCACTGGCTTCTTTGGCCGTTTTTCTGTTGGCTGTGCCGGTATTCGGCACATCTGCAGAGGAGCGCGTTCAGGAGTCACTGTATCGTCTGCAGCAGGCTCAGCAGCAGAACAACAGAGATGCGGCTGCCGAATCCCTCAGACGGAACATGATGGTGGGCGGTTATTACCGTCTTCCGGGCCTCGGACTGATGTTGCAGACCGGGGACGGGGTTCCGTCGCGTATTGACGACTATCCGATGCTGCTCTCGCTGGTTCCGGATGAGGTGAAGGGTAGTTTTGAAAGTCTTGATGAACTTGCAGTAAACGGCCATTTTCGTGCTGCAACCGGCCAGTTGTTGTTCGGGTGGAATACGGTGAAAGGGGATCCGTTCAATATTGTGTCGGGCCTGTTCCTTGTTTTCGACAGGTTGTATGCAACAGCCATGGTTTTGCTCTTCATTTCGGGCATTCTGATGGTGATAAAGTACGGACGCAATATCATACATGACATACGGACGTTTATGGACGGCCGCTTCGGAAACCGGTATCTGACACTGTCCGTCATTGTCCTGTTCACGATTCTGCCGGTGGTATTTACCCTGCATGTACGCTATCTGCCCCTTTACTGGGTGTTGCTGTTGTTTCCGTACGCAGCTGTCCGGGAGCGGATAGGCCTTGTCCTGGTGGTGGTAGTGGCCATCCTGTTCAGTGTGGGGTCCGCATATCTGGGAGCCGTGGGATCACAGGCCGGATCCAAATCTTTTCTTTATTACCGGTCTCTTCAGGCGCCGTTCTCCATGGTGGAGGGATTCAATCCGGAGCCTCAACTGGAGCTTTTCGCAAAAGCGACAAATCGCTTGCGCAGAGGACGGTATACAGATGCCATCAATTTCTACAAAGAGATCAACTCCTCATCACGCCTGTACCCGTATGCGTTGAACAACATCGGAGTCTCCTACTATAACCTTCGTGAATTTGAACTGGCGCGTGACTTCATGCAGGAAGCGATCGCGAAGGGACCTGATCTCGAATGGGCCAGGTACAATCTGTCTGCCGTTCTCCTGACAACATACAACCTGGCCGAATCCGAAGCGGAGCTCGGCAACGGATTCATGGAGCATCCGGACAGCACATTGTCTGCGGTCCTTTCACAGGTCCGGAATTCCGTTCCCGTTGTCATGGTTCCGAATGTCGGTGTCCTTTATCATGATCTGTTTATGCTCCGCTTTGATAGTGGCTGGTCGTTTTCAACCATGACCGGAAAGCGGGAATGCGTGTTCCTGATCGTATTTCTTGTTCTGATGCTGATCCTGTACAGCGTTTTCAAGGATCGCGATCTTTCAGCGTCCTGTTCCCGTTGCGGCAATCCGTACCGTTTTCTGGAGTCTCATCATGAGAGCATGTGCAAGCAGTGTGTGACGGTTTACATCAAGAAAGATAACCTGGACTCATCCAGACGGATGGCGAAAGTACAGAGTATTCGCAAGTACAACCGTCTGCAGAATGCAGTCCAGAAAATAATCGGTGTGTTGATTCCGGGTTCCCATCCCCTTTTCGTCCAGCAGAAACCGCTGTCCGCCCTGATGATCTGGATGATGGGTGTCGGGGGATTCGCTGTCGGACTTACGGGCATGCAGAAGACGGGTTCCTGGGTGGTTGTTCTGCCGCTCTTTATTCTGGGCGGGGCGGCAATTGCGATCAATATCCTGAATGTATTCACGCATGAAGAGGAAGAGGAATAATGGCACTTGAAGGGACACTACGTGATTTCAGCCTTGCCGATATCCTTCAATTGATCGGCATTCAGAAAAAAACCGGCGTGCTGGTCCTTCGCGACAACGAGGAGATGGTCCGGGTCAGTTTTCAGAATGGAATGATTGTGGGTGCCGAGCGGGAGTCTGAGAAGATGGAGGCCCGGCTTGGAAATGTCCTTGTGAATAAAGGTGTTATCTCTCAGGAGCAACTGAACCGGGCATTGGGAATTCAGTCTCAGAGTCTGCAGCGGCTGGGTCAGGTCATGATCGAGAACAGTATCATCAGTCCGTCTGATTTGAAGGACGCGCTCCGTAACCAGGTACTTCAGATCATCTACGGACTGTTCCGTTGGAAGAACGGGCATTATCACTTCTCTCCTCAGGCAATGGTCGATTATGACAGTGAGAACTTCGATCCGATTTCCACTGAGAGCATCCTCATGGAAGGTCTGCGGATGCTGGATGAGTGGCCGTTGATTGAACGAGCCATTCCCACAGAGAACATCGTATTCCGCAAAACGGGCAAGGCTTCCGAGGTTCGGGACACGCTGAGTTCGTCTTTTGACGAATCCCTGTTTGACGAGGAAGATGGCAAACAGAAGTTGCCGCATGAACAGGAATATGTTCTCCAGTTTGTTGATGGGCTGTCTTCCGTTTCGCACATTACGGACCGTTCCAAACTGCTCGAGTTTGAAACCTACCGGGCATTGTACGATCTGCTGGAAACGGGTTACATTGAAAAATCCGAGTACACGGTGCCTTCCTTTGCAGATTACCGGGATATGGCGGACCAGCGGAAAGAAAGGGGTGTCCCGGTGGCCATCGTTATCGGTGTGGTGGTGGTCCTGACATTCATGTTCTCCTTCAGGGGACCTTTCAATGATTCGTTGCCCAGTATAACTGGAATTCAGCAGAATACGGATCTTCAGAAAATGGCTGAATATGACCGGCTGGTAGAAATCCGTGCCCGTGAATTCAGGCGGATGATGAACAGCCGCTATTCTGTGCGACCCTCGAATCTGATCACCGTTGGGGAAGAACTTTATGTGATCCCCGGGAAGTATGGTTTGCGCATACCGGTATCATTCTACTGGCCAACTGAATCCGCCCCTCCTCAGGAATCTGATGACACAACAGCAGAAAATTAGGATCGGTCTTCTCCTTGCTGTCAGTCAATGGCTGTTACTGCTGATTCCCGGCGCGTCCGTTGCATACTTTGGTATCGGTTTCACCGTTGTTCTGCTCCACTTGATGAAACCATCCTGGTGGGTGGCCGTTATCCAGATTCCACTTGTATTCATGGCGCCGTATGCTGCGATCCGGATTCTTATGTTTGCGCTGTGGGTTCCTGTGCTGGAACGATATCGCCGCCTTCCGTTGCGGTTTTCCGTATTGCTGGCCGGAGTGCTGTTTCTTTTTCTGGCCAGGTTTGACCAGTTCAGAATTTCCGTTGTTTTCCCGGGCGTAATGGCTGCAGGGGCTATGGTGTACGCCATCTCCCGCGTGCCGGGTACAGCTGTCAGGATGGCCCGACTCATGACGCCCTATCTGTTGACTATCCTGCCATACATTGTGGTTTTTCTTGCCTTGGACGGTGCTTACCGGGATCGTCCGGTTTCGGCGATTCCACTGGATCTGATTCAGATCGTGGTTTCTGTGGTTGTGATTCAGACCCTTTCCGGGGAGGGAATCCGTGGACTTACGGGAGATGAGGCGGTTGGCTCTGGATCGGAGCACGACGGCCACGAAGCTTGAGCACATCTTCGAACTGAACAAGAAGGAATACCAGGCCCATGGAATTCTGGTTGCCCTTGCGACGCATCCCAGGACGCCTCCTCATTTGCGGGAAAGCATTCTGCCTCACCTTTTCTGGCGCGATCTGGTCAAGGTCATGACGACACCGCAAGTGCCCCAGCGATCCAGGAATGCCTGCCTGCCAATTCTCAGAAAGCGCCTGGATCGCGCACAGATGGGGGAATGGCGTGCGTTCGCAGGCATGTGTCCGCCACGGCTGTTCAACTGGATTTTGAAACGAAAGAATGCATCACTGTATGAACCGCTGTTGAACAACCCGAGAATGACGGAAGCCGGTCTCATGCGCCTCATTCATTCCAGCGATGCTTCTCCGGATTTTTCGCGGGCAGTGCAGCGTCACAAGAAATGGCGCCCCCGACGGGCCATTCAGAAGAGTCTTATATTCTGTCGAAACGGTGACCTGTCAACATCTCTGTCTGCGCTCCGCTTCATGCCCCGCCAGGACTTGCAGGAAATTGTGAATACAGGAACGCTTCACCGGTTGGTGCGCCTCACAGCGGAAAAACTGCTTCAAACTAAAACAAACGAACCAGAATGATGACCACCATGGTCAGGGTAAGGCAGAACTTCACCAGTATGCCGCCGACTTTTCCGATCAGTACGCCCATCAGGGATCGCATGATCACGGGGAACTCCGTTCTTCCGGCAGCCAGCTCACCGAATACCACCCCCAGAACCAGTCCGAGAGGAATCAGGTACAGTTGAAGTGTCGGTATTCCCAGGATAATACCGACGGCGAGTCCAATCAGACTACCGATAACGGCCTGACGGGACGCTTTGAACGTCTTTGCACCGATCGTCCCTGCCAGCAGTTCAATACCTTCGGCCATCAGGGCAAGTATCAGCAGCAATACCAGAATGCGTGGTGTGAACAGCTCGAACCCGTTGAAAAAAGCAAAGACCAGTGCGGACAGAAAAGCCAGTGCCGCGCCGACGAGACCGAATAATGAGAGGATGAGCGACAACAGGAGAAAGAGAATCAAAACAATTTTGCCGGCGATCAACATGTTGATGGCACCTCCTGGCTGAGCGGCAACAGCCGTCAACCGATCAGGATGTCTTCTTCAGTCCTTTTTCTTCAAGCCAGCGCTCGGCGTCGATAGCAGCTTTGCATCCGGAACCGGCGGCGGTGATCGCCTGCCGGTAGACGCGGTCTTTTACATCACCTGCGGCAAAAATTCCATCCACAGAGGTGTAGGTAGAATCGGGTCGGGTTTTGATGTAGCCGGCATCGTCAACGTCAAGTTCCCCGTTCAGAAAGCCGGTATTGGGTGTATGGCCGATGGCGACAAAGAAACCGTCAATATCCATGAGTGTTTCTTCTCCGGTGTTTACGTTCTTCAGACGGACCTGTTCGACTTTGTCGGTCCCCAGCACTTCAACAGGGATTGTATTCCAGATGAATTCAATTTTGGGATTATCCATGGCGCGCTTCTGCATAATCTTGCTGGCCCTCAATTCATCCCGGCGATGGACGATATACACCTTACTGGCATGATTGGTCAGGTAGGTTGCGTCTTCCATTGCGGTGTCGCCACCTCCCACGACCATGGTCACTCTGTCCCTGAAGAAGAATCCATCACAGGTGGCGCATCCACTGACGCCTTTCCCCATCATCTCCTGTTCACCGGGGATGTGGAGGAACTTCGCCGAAGCACCACTGGCCACAATTACGGCATTTGCCGTGAAGCTGGCTCCGTTTGCCGTTTCGAGCTTGAATGGATGTGTTTTCGTATCCAGATTTGTAACCGTGTCCGACACAATCTCAACATCAAACTTCCGCGCGTGTTCCCGCATCTTCATCATCAATTCCGGTCCCATGATTGACGGAAATCCAGGGAAATTCTCAACATCCGTGGTAATGGTCAACTGTCCGCCAGGCTGTATCCCCTCGATCATCAATGTTGAAATCATGGCGCGTCTGGCATAGATAGCGGCGGTATATCCCGCAGCGCCGCTCCCGATGATGATCAGCGGCCAATGGTTCTGTGTGGTCATGGGTCCTCCTTCCATGCTTGCAGTAGTCGTCTCTGGCATTATAGTCGGAGACTCCCGGGAAATGAAACCCCGGGCTTGCTGTTTTTCAGGGAATCGGATGCAGAAACGAAGGAGTTGTTACAGCGACAACTCCTTGAGTTGCCGTGTCTGCATGTTGTATGCTGAATGACGTTTCCATAATGGCGCAATAAACGGGAGAGTGATGTGAGTGAATGGATTGCCGCTGCAGCGACTCCGTATGGTGTAAACGGGGAAGTGGATTTTCGTGTCTATGCGGCGCACCTCCGGAGGCTTCTGGTTTGCGGGGTCAGTGGCGTGCTGGTTGCGGGAAGCACGGGAGAGGTTTCTTCATTGACACTGCGGGAACGGATCGTTCAGTTGGAGAGTGTCGTTCAGGCGGGAATTTCCCCGGATCGGGTTATAGCGGGTATCGGCAGTTGTTCACTTCCGGATTCCATGGAACTGGCTGGGAAAGCACTGGAAATGGGTTTCCATCGTCTGCTGTGGTGTCCGCCTTTTTACTACAAAGTTTCGGGAACTGAGGGACTAGAGACGTTTATGGGTCGCATCCTGGATTTGCCGGGAGCTGAGCAGTTCCGTATCCTGCTCTACCACATACCCAAATATACCGGTGTGCCGATTACGGTAGAACTGACGGAACGCCTGCTCACGTTATTTCCTGAACAGATTGCCGGTATCAAGGATTCGGGCGGTGACGGCAGGTATACGCAGCGACTGATCCGGAATTTCCCCCGGTTGTCCATTTACAGTGGATCTGAGAAGGGTGCAATGGCACTGATGGAAGAGGGCCTGGCCGGTATCATTTCGGCCACATTCAATCTGGGCGTGCATCCCCCAACCGACAAACCGGGCGAGGTCGATTTGATGACCGAACCGCATCTCATCGCGATGGAAAAGCGAAGAGATATACTGGACAGGTATCCGTTGATTGCCGCCGTAAAGTCGGCGCTGGCGGCGGTCGAC
>DAINNF010000057.1:0-15531 GCA_036736005.1 Acidobacteriota bacterium | reverse complement strand
TATTCATGTTTGTTGTACTGGCACTGTACCAGCTGTTCAAGGATGTGAACCTTCCCCTTGCAAAACTCATGGTGATTCTGGTGGTCATCCAGGTCCCTATGGCACTGGTGGGCACGTTGAACCAGGTCGCTGTTCTTGAGCTGGTCCGGGGTGTGGACTACCTGTCCTTCCTGTCCAGGGCCCAACTGGACGGACTGGCCATGTTCTGCCTCCACCTGGACGATCAGTTGACCCTTGCATATGAATTGTTCTGGGGTCTCTGGCTCTTCCCGCTGGGATGGCTGATCATCAAGTCCAGATCAATGCCCCGCATCATCGGTATCTGGCTGTTTCTCAATGGTGCCGCATATGTCATCACGTTCCTGATCGGATTTCTGTTACCGGAATACCTGGACATCACCAACAAAGTCACGTTCCCGTTTCTACTGGGTGAAGTCGTCTTTATGTTCTGGCTGTTAATCATGGGGATGAAATCGGTGGATGAAACGAAAGTCAAGGCCACGGCAGTGGAATGAGGATCGGTTTGCAGACTACAGACAGGCATCTTTTCCCTTGATGACGCAGATGGTTCTGTCCTCCATACCTGTTTGTCGACATGTGATAGCATGACACCCATGAAACCGAGAGTAGAGAGTTTTTCGCCCATCGTCGATGGTTCGGCGACAATACTGATCCTGGGTTCCATGCCGGGTGTGGAATCCCTGCGAGCCCAACAATACTATGCTCATCCCAGGAACGCCTTCTGGAAGATCATGCAGTACATTCTGGGATTCCCGGAGGATGCCACCTATCCTGAACGAACCAAAGCAATGAAGCGGAATCGAATCGGATTGTGGGATGTGATGAATTCCTGTGAGAGGTGGGGAAGTCTCGATTCGAATATTGATCAACAGTCTGTCAAACCGAATGACTTTGCTTCCCTGTTTCGGGAGCACCCGCATATTGGTCGTATTCTTTTCAACGGGTTGGCGGCGGAAACGGCATACATCAAGCATGTCTTGCCCTGTTTGACGGGTGCGTCAAGGGATATACCCCGGTTGCGGCTGCCGTCCACCAGTCCGGCGATGGCCCGGTTGTCATTTGACGAGAAGCTCGAAATCTGGTCACGAGCGATCCGGGATGTTTGATTGCATGTTGGTCAATGGTTGCAGTATTTATGGCGCAAGTTTGTTTGGAATAAGTAAGGTGACGCATGAACATTCGTGAGCGTTGGATCAAGCTGCTGTACCGGGTTGCGACCGGAACCCGGAAGACCCGTACGATTCTCACACCGGTCGGTGCGCTGATTTTCGCTCTTTTCACGATCATGTTCGTGATTGCCGGTGTAACGGTTGACCGGTTCTTTCACTTGACGCCTCTGCTTCCCGAGCGATGGCAGTTGTTGGTGTCGATGCCAATCCTGGCTGCCGGCGTTTTCGGGATTGGATGGTCTGCTTTCCATTTTCTGAAAGTGAAGGGGACACCGGTACCGTTCAATCCACCCCCGAAACTGGTGGATACCGGACCCTATCGACATGTCCGCAATCCTATGCTCACCGGGGTGTTTCTGGTTCTATTCGGGATTGGCGTTGCAGCCAATTCCATTTCGATCACCTGCATCTTTACCCCGCTGTACATCCTCTTCAACATCTGGGAATTGAAGTTCATTGAAGAACCGGAACTGATCCGCCGGCTGGGAAACCCCTATATCGAATACCGTCGCAAAACACCCATGTTCATTCCTGGACTGAAAAGATGATTCTCGGCACACGTGAGTGAAATATAATTCAGAAGTGCAAGTTTGATTGACCTGAGGGGTGTTCCCTTGATTCAAGAACGAAGATGACGCAGTTGGTCTATTCGGACTGTTTGTTTTCCCCATAAAGTTTTGACTTACAGTCCGGGCATATGCCGTGACTGAAGGTTGCGTTTGTGTGCTTGGAAACAAACTGTTCCACCTGAACCCAATATCCTTTGTCGTCACGGACTTTCTTGCAATTGGCGCAGATGGGGAGCATGCCTGTCAGTAGTTCAATGTGATCCAGGGCTTCCTGCAGTTCACGGTTCTTCTGCCGGATCATACGATCCCGACGGGTGCGCATGATGTACAGACCCAACAGGGCTAGTGCAAGACCGGTGATCAGTGCAATGGTAAACAGGAGGATATTCCGACTGGCCCGGTTCTTTTGAATTGTCAGTTGATGAATCTCGTTTTCCTGTTGGAGAACCCGAATGGCATTCTCTTTTTGCTGGAGTTCATGGGAACTTTCGATCGCAGCAATTTTGTCCTTCGATTGTTGTTCCTGCAGTCGTTTGTTGCAACTGATCAATTGTCTTGAATAGTCCAGCGCTTCCCTGAAGTGTCTCTGTTCGGTTTTGAGGTCCACCAGTGCATTCAAAGTAGCAACCATGATGTCCAGGGCCGAGATCAGTTCTGTTGCTTTGAGTGATTCCGTCAAGTATTGCTCGGCTTGACGGAGATTTCCCGTCTTGAGGTAGCATTCACCGAGGTTGTTTTGGGCAATGGCTTTCGCACGGGTACTGATTTCAACATTGGTCTTCAGGTTCAGTACCCGTTTGTACAATTCGATTGCCTTGTCATACTCACTTCGTTTCTGGTACACCGTGGCGATATTGCTCATCGTGGCGGAAAGGCCGACAGGATCATCCAGATCGTTCTGTATGGCCAGAGCCTTCTCATAGTATTCGAGTGCTTTGTCGGTTTCCCCCAATTTCGAGTAGTGAATGCCGATACTGACATACACACGGGCGATCTGTTTCTGGTTACCGCTCTCCTTATAGAGATTCAATGCATCCTGAAGATGGCTGAATGCCTTTTCGCTTTCCCCGGTCTGGTCATAGACGATTCCGATGCCCTGCAGGGCTTTTGCCTGTTGCTCCTTCATATCAAGGGCTGTATAAAGCCGCAAAGCCTCCATGAGATGGTTGAGCGCCTTATCGTTCTGCTGCATGGACAGACGGGCTCTGGCCAGGAGGATGTGCGCTTCCGCTGCGGCTTCATCGTTATGCTGACTGGTCGCGAGCTCGACTGCCTGCGTGGCGGGGCCAATGCTTTTCCAAGGTGTTCGGGCAATGTGTTCTTTGGCTTGTTGAAGGTAGTTCTGCACAGAGCCGGATTCGTTTTCCTGGCTGATACAGACAGTGGCTCCGCAACACGTCAGAAAGATCGTAAACAGTGCATATTGAAGAAATCTTGACCGTAACATTCACCCACCCCGCTTTCCATCTCGAGGTCAATTCACATTTTGTGTTTATTTGTTCATATAGTAGGCGATTCAGTTCAAAAAATCTATTCAAATCGACAGATTCAGGCGATTCCATTGAGCAGATCATTTTGCATTATCAGCAATTCAAATGAGATAATAGAAGCCAGGAAAATCTGTAACGGAAAGGGGGATATATGCCGGTTATTCATGTGGAAGGACCGAAGGTGACAGATCTGGACAGGAAGCGGCATTTTGTTCGGACGGTCACGGAAGCAGCGTCAATTCTGTTTGATTTGCCGACCGATACCATTGTTGTTCTTCTGAAAGAAAATACGAAGGACAATGTTGGTGTCGGTGGATGGTTGGTTATCGATCGCGAATAACACAGTCCGTTTCCCGGCGGTTCATTGCAAGTTGATCAACCCAGAGCTTCCAGGAGCCAGAGATGCAGCGGCATCATGGCTTTGAAGTGGGAGAGGACAAAAGGAATAATATCGGCGGTGAACACCAGGTCCGGGACGGGCATTTCGATGATCGCGGAAAGGCCGTTGAATCGGAGGAAACGGGCAGCAGCTATTTGAGGGTCATAGTCGCGCGGTGTTCGTTTGTAGTGTTCCGTTCCGACGATGTAGCCGTCCTCTTCCAGTTGCTCCACCAGTTTGACCAGCCGGACGCCCAGTTTGGGTGATGAGACCGCGTCCCGAAAGGATTTCAATAGATATCCGGGCATCACATAAAGGCCAGCACCAATCAAAATTCGATCCGGTTCGAGATGAAAGTAGAATCCGGAATTCTCCATCCGTTTTCGTGATCCTTCCCAGAGTAGAATTCCGATGTGGGTCTTGTAAGGGGACTTGTCCGGACTGAATCGGACATCCCGGTTGAGACGGAAAAGGCTGCCGTTAACTCGGGGCTGCGCTTCAATATTCGGTCGAATTCTGCCCAGGGCTTCTCCCATGTCGCTGATGAATTCAAGGGCGGGGGTTTTGACCTGGGATTCATAGCGATTCCGGTTCCGTTCGAACCAGGCTTTGTTGTTGTTTGCCATGAGTTCTGCAAAGAACTGGAGCGTATCACCTGTGAAGCCTTGAAATGCCGACATGGCGCCTCCCGGGACTTACTCGGTCTGATCATAACAGATCGTCTTTGAGGATGCTAAGTGGTGTCTGTTGTTGATTCGGACGATTAAACTTCGTATTCTGAATGGAACAAGCAACGGAGAATGGGAGGTTGTGCGTGAAGAGACTGTTCAAAGCTACCTGGGGGGTGCGATTGTTCGGATTTCGGAAAATCCCCCTTATCTGGTTTGTTCGTCCGGAAGTGCTGATCATGGACGAGAACATGATTCGTATCCGGATTCCGTTCCTCAGGCGGAACCGGAATCATCTGAGGAGTATGTATTTCGGTGTGCTGGCGGTGGGTGCGGATCTTGCCGGCGGGTTGGCGGCGATGCGACAGATCCAGGACTCGGGCAGAAATGTGGCACTCATCTTCAAGGATATGAAAGGTCAGTTCCTGAAACGGGCGGAGGGAGACACCGAGTTTACATGTGATGAAGGTGAGCGGATTCGGGAACTGGTCCGACAGGCAGTAGGCTCAGGGGAGCGGGTGGAAATGCCGGTGCATATTGATGCTACTGTTCCCTCGTTGTCGGGGGACGAGCCTGTTGCCCGGTTTGTGCTGACACTGTCCTTGAAGCTGAAGGAATAGGGGAGAGGGAATACCCCTCCCCGGGAAAGCGGATCAACTAGAACCTGAATTTGACACCGAATGTGGCCAGGAATCCATCCGAATCGATGGTGTCGGGTCTGTCTTCTTCAACAAAGATGTATCGGCCGTCGATGGTCAGTGCAACGTTTTGATTCACATAGATATCCAGTCCCCCGCCAGCATGAAAGCCACCGTCGGTATAGTCCACCTCAGAGACGATGTAATCGTCCCATCCGTCGGATGCCCAGTAATTGTAACTGGACATATAGACTCCAACACCACCAACAAGATAGGGTTGAACCTGTGCGGAACTGGGCAACAGGTAAAGCAGAACAGATGCCTGGAGTGCATCGCTGGACCATCCGGTTCCCAGGAGTCCATTGAACTGATCATCATAGGAAATTTCAATGGCGACGGCCTCATTCAGTCGAACACCGGCCATGAATCCGAGGGTGGCATCGTGATCGTCGTCCAGGGTGTCCACCATCAGTGAACCGGCTCTTACCCCCAGATACATGTACGACCGGTCCCGCTCCACATCAGCAGCCCACAATGTTGCTGCGAATCCGACAAAAACAAGTCCAAACAATACTTTCTTCATGATTCCCCTCCTGAACAGTTGTTTCACGTTGTTCTTACGTGGCAAGGATCGTGCCCAAACAATGATTGCAGGTTCACGGGACAGTGATGGATAGATGAGAAGTGACGCAAAATCTAAGGGTTGTGGCTATGCGAGTGCGAATGTCCAAGTTGCCTTTTTGTGAGTGCCGTCACGTGTTGAACCCTGATCCGGAGTGAAAACATGAGGGTTGATACAGGTCGTGACCCGTTTGGAGGACACTTTAATTCAGACATGCTCGATTCGGACTTTGTATGGCGATCACCGGGAATTTCGTTGCGTATTGAGCCTCTTTCCTGGAAAATAAGACCACAATATACACGGGAGATCAGATCATGAAGAAATGGCTGACGATAATTTTGTTGATGGTTGCGTGTGTCGTAAGGGGACAGGATATCGGCTTTTCCGGGCCTTTGACGCAGGATGAATTTCGTTCATTTGCGAAGGAAATGGGCACCGCACTGTGGTTCAGTCCGGGTTCACCTGCAGAGAAGCTGGGTGTTACCGGGTTCGATCTTTCAGCTGATCTGATCTTCACCAATGTGAACGAGAATGAATCCTACTGGCAGCATATGACCCTGGGCGATACGGAGAGCATGATGACCGCTACACGGCTCCATGCTCAGAAGGGATTGCCATATGGTGTGGATGTCGGTGTGATGCTGGTGGATTTCCGGGATTCCAATGCATCGGCCTGGGGAGTGGAAGTGCGCTATGCCCTGCTTGATGGTTCGACCATTATGCCGGCTGTCTCCGCACGGCTCAGTTACGCAAAATTAAAGGGTGTAGATAACCTCAGTATGAGCACGACTTCGCTGGATGTCATGATCAGCAAGGGGTTTCTGATGGTGACACCTTACGGTGGCGTTTCATTGGCTCGGGTGGATGCGACGCCCGCCACGGTGGGGATTGACTTACATGGTGTGAACGAGACCGTCACTCAGGTATTTGCCGGGGTTCAGGTTTCCCCGTTCCCGTTTTTCGTGATCAACGGAGAGGTGGTGAGCGGGGAGGTGAAGAGTTATTCGCTCAAGGCCGGCATCCGCTTCTAATCTGGCCAGCGGATCCGTTCGCCCGGGCACGGCGTTGGATGTGATCGGAACTTACTCACGTACGTTTTCGTGTACGCTCCGTCGTCCCGATCCCATCCGCCTTGTTCCGGACGAAAATCTCCTACTGGCTTCAAGGTGAATGACTGTGCAACGGGTACCATCCTTGCAATTACAAGAAACTCCACGCCACCTGACGGCAATGAGTTGGACGGATTTGACGCCTTGTCGCACAGAAAGATTTCGTAGCGCTTGATGGTCGTGTTGGAGTTGTGCAACGAATCAAGTCCTGGTTCCGGACGAAGATGTCCTACTGACTTATGCTGGCGTCTGCTGTGCCTTGCCATGACAAAAAATTTCACGCCACTTGAGGGCAACATTGCCTGAAGGCAGTCTGCGTATCTGTGATGAAACAGTGGCTGTTCTGAGCAGCGATTTCATGGCAGCTGGCGCGCTATTCCTTTACCACCAGAACGTTGATCGCCTTGACAACGAGTTTGACCGTGTCACCTTCTTTCAAGCCCAGTTCGTTAATTGAGTCCATGGTCATGACGGATCCCATAACGGAACTTGCCGGTAAATTCAGTGTGACCTGTCCCATTACATTGCCTTTTTTGATATCGGTCACAGTCGCATATAACTGATTCCTGGCACCATATTTCATTAAACTCTACCTCCCCAATGGTCATATGTGTGTGAATTCAAATCTCATCAAGTTTAGATTCGCAGGAATCGCTTGTCAAGTTTGTGCGGCATGAGAGAACCGGCACTGAAAATGTTAGAATGACATGGAAAACGCTCAATCGGCAAAGTGGAGGCAATGAAATGAGGCTTTGTGTCGCTCCCGTTGTGTGGGCTCTTCTGATCCTGTCCGGCCTGTATTCACCGGTTTTTGCCTGTACCAGTATTCTGGTATCTAAAGGCGCCAGCAAAGATGGCTCCGTGATCATCACCTATGCGTGTGATGGTGAATTTCATCCGATCCTTCGACAGATTCCTGCCGAAGATCATGAACCGGGCAGCATGATGGAAATCAGGGACTGGCACGGCAAAGTGCGGGGCAGTATCAAGCAACCTCTGCACACGTTCGCAGTTTATGGACTGATGAATGAGCACCAGGTGGCCATTGGTGAAACGACCTTTGACGGGAGACCAGAGCTTCAGAATCCCGAGGGGCTGCTCCATTACTGGACATTGATGCGACTGGCCCTTCAGCGTGCTGCATCAGCAAGGGAGGTTGTTCAGGTTATCACTTCGCTGGTGGATCAATATGGTTATGCCAGTACAGGAGAGTCGTTTTCCATTGCAGACAAGGAAGAGGCCTGGCTGCTGGAAATGATCGGTCCGGGAAAGGGAGGAAAGGGCGCCATCTGGGTTGCTGTAAGGGTGCCTGACGGCTACGTATGCGCACATGCGAACGCATCCGTCATTGGGACATTTCCGATGGATGATCCGGAGAATTGCCTGTACTCCGAAAATGTGATTTCAGCAGCCGTTCAGCGCGGCTGGTACGATCCGAAAAGCGGTGAACCCTTCCGGTTTAACGACGTGTACTGTCCTTTGACGCCTCAGAAGGTACGCTATACAGCCACCCGTGTGTGGAGTATTTTTCGTCGCGCCGCGCCGTCCATGGAGCTCTCGTCAGATTTTCACCGTGGAGTACCGGGAGCCGAACGCTATCCGTTGTGGATCAAGCCCGATCAGAAACTGAGTGTGGCAGACGTGATGTCTCTGATGCGCGACCATTATGAAGGGACGACCTATGACATGACAAAGGGGATTGATGCGGGACCGTTTCATTCACCCCAGCGGTGGCGACCCATGAACTGGAAAGCCGGCGCATCCGAACGTGATTACACATGGGAGCGGCCTATTTCCACACAACAGACCGGATTCTCTTTTGTCAGCCAGTCCCGGAGTCAGTATCCGGACATGATTGGTGGTGTTTACTGGTATGGTCTCGATAACACGTTTACCACATGCTATACACCATTCTATTGTTGCACGACTGATGTGCCGGATGCCTATGCGACCGGCTCGCTTTCCCGCTTCACACCGGATTCGGCCTGGTGGATTTTCAACCTGGTTTCCAATTTCGCGGAATTGAAATGGTCGTACATGGTTCAGGATATTACGGCTGTACAGCAGGAACTCGAAGGCCGGTTTTTTGATATGCAGCCGGCGGTTGAGCAGGCAGCGATGACGCTTTACGGGCAGGATCCGAGACTGGCGGTCCAGTATCTGAACGACTATTCCAACAGTCAGGCCAGGACCGTTTTCGATCGGTGGACAGACCTTTCCAGTCGGTTGATTTGCAAGTACAATGACGGCTATGTGAAGGACGAAAAGAGTCGGCCACAGGAAGTCGGATACCCGCAGGACTGGCTTGACCGGGTTCTGAAAAGTCGTCCGAAGCAGTTCGAACTGCCCCGTTGGGGGGATGAGGCCATGGAAACGGAGTTACCGTTTTGAAGAAGCAGAAGGCATGTCTCTGCAAGCATCTGTCGACGATCAGGAATGAACCGTGATGAAGAATAAGATTTCCCAGTGGAAAGAAATGGCACAGCGCCGGGTATATGACAGTATCCTGGATGTTGTCGGACACACACCGCTGGTCCGATTGAACCGGATTACGGAATCCCTCGACTGCGAGGTGTTTGCGAAGCTGGAATTTCTGAATCCAATGGGCAGCATAAAAGACAGAATTGCCCGCTACATGATTGAGAAGGCCGAGCGCGAAGGAAAATTGAAGAACGGACAACTGATCATTGAAAACTCTTCGGGCAATACGGCGATCGGTCTGGCGCTGGTGGCTTTGCAGAAGGGGTACCGGCTGAAGGTTGTGGTGCGTGATTCACTGAGCAAGGAGAAGATGGACCAGCTTCGGGTACTGGGTGTGGATATCCATGCAGTGGATCATACATTGCCTCCCGAACATCCCGATAGCTACAACAATATTACGCCGCGATTGGCAGCGGAAACCCCCGGGAGCTATTTCCCGGATCAGCATAACAACCGGGATAACAATGAAACACACTATATGACGACAGGACCCGAAATATGGGAACAGATGGAAGGTCGAATCGATGTGCTGGTAGCCGGTATGGGAACAGGGGGCACCATTTGCGGGGCCGGGCGATTCCTGAAGGAACAGGACCCGCGGATCCAGGTTATTGCGGTTGATCCCGTAGGTTCTGTGTTCTATGACTGGTTCTACAGGAAACAGCTTGTGAAGCCGGGGCCTTACCTGATCGAAGGACTCGGCGATGAGTTTCTGATCAAAACGGCTGATTTTGATGTTCTGGACGACATGATCAAGGTGTCGGACCGGGACGCATTTCATATGGCCAGAAAGCTGGTACGAATCGAGGGTGTTCTCGGCGGCGGCTCCAGCGGAGCGGCCATGTGGGCGGTTCTTCAGGTGGCCGGAAAGTTGAAACCCGGTTCCCGTATCGTCACCATCTTTCCGGACGGGGCAAGTCGGTATCTCAGTACCATTTTCAACGATGACTGGATGCGGAAGAAGGCATTGCTGGACTAGTGGAGTCCTGTTGAGAAACTTCTTTTGGGCGGGTCCGGACAGTATTCTTTTGTGCTATTATGCCATCAGTTTTGAATACAGTTGACGGAATTGACTGCAATCACAGGGAAGGTGTATGAGTTTTCGCGACATGGGTAAGCTGCCGAAAGACCGGATAATGACGTCGGTATTTGACAATACGGCGGTCGGAATCTGCATAACGGACAGAGACCGGCGATTTGTTCTTGTGAATGACGCGTATTGCAGGACCTACGGTTACAGCAGGGAAGAACTGATTGGACAGCCGTTTACAAAGATTGTACCCGAGGACAATCACGAATTTGCGAACCGTTTGCACGACGAATTCATTGGCGGGAAACCCGAAATTCCAGTTGAATGGACCGTTCAGCGAAAAGGCGGTTCCCTGATTACGGTTGTCACAACAGCGGCCCTGTTGATTGACGAGGACGGCAATCGATACAAGATCACGACAGTTACGGATGTGACAGAGCTGCGGGAGGCCCAGCGCCTGGTCAGTCGTTTCGGCCGGATCATGGAACGGGCCTATGATGAGATCTATGTCTTTTCGGCTGACGATTACCGTTTTCTGCAGGTGAACCAGTCGGCGATTCAAAACAGCGGATACTCGCGGGAGGAACTGCTGACCATGACGCCCATGGAATTGAATCCGGATCTTTCGGATGAACTGATGGAGAGGTCGATTCTGCCGCTGAGAACGGGCGAAAGGGATATCCGCATCTTCGAAGCCGTCCAGCGACGGAAGGATGGAACCAGCTATCCTGTAGACGTCCGGCTTCAGTTGATGGGGGAAGAGAACCCACCGGTTTTTGTCGCTATCGTTCAAGACAGCAGTGAGCGAAAGAAACTCCAGCGGATCCGGCAGGAACTGAGAATGGCTCATGATATCCAGAACAATCTGATGCCGCTTGCACCGCCCGAAATTCGGGGTTATTCCATCTGGGGAATGACCAATCCGAGCCGGGAAGTCGGGGGAGACTACTTTGACTTCATTGAAACGGACCACAGCGGTCTGGTGTTGTGCCTGGGTGATGTCTCAGGCAAAGGAATGCCGGCAGCTCTGTTGATGTCAAATCTCCAGGCCATTATCCGAACCGAGGCGCTGATCCCCCGCAAACCGGGAGATTGTCTGGATGTGGCCAACCGGATGCTGGTGCGCAATACTACACCGGATCGCTTTGTTTCTTTCATTTA
Source organism: Acidobacteriota bacterium (assembly GCA_036736005.1). Classification (GTDB taxonomy): domain Bacteria; phylum Acidobacteriota; class Holophagae; order Thermotomaculales; family Thermotomaculaceae; genus DAINNF01. The sequence continues at coordinate 4,194 of DAINNF010000057.1, read as the reverse complement.
CGGCATATTAGATGCAGAACGCCATCAGTTTGTGTATGCCAACGCAGGACACATGCCACCCATTGTTGTTCGCAGCAATGGCCTGTTGGAGATTCCCGAGAGAGGACAGCTGGTTCTCGGTTTTGCTGAAAAAGAGGCATACCGGGAGAGTCGGATATCACTTGATCCCGGAGATTTCTTTGTGCTGTATTCGGACGGTATCACAGAAGCTGAGAACGGACAGGGTGTCTTTTTTGAAGAGGAAGGTCTCAAAGAGGTGCTGATGCGGAACAGGACAGCCGATGCGGAGACAATCGCGCAGGAAGTTTTCCAGTCCGTAAAGCGTTTTCAGGGTGGGGCGGAACAGACGGACGATCAGACGCTTCTGGTCATGAAACGGGAGTTGTCCCGGTCGTGAACAGACGTCAGTTGATCAGAATATCTGACCCAGGGTGAAGTAGAACAACGTATCTCCTTCTTCGGAAAACCCGATACCGACATAGATGGCACCCGCCATGGTTCTGGAGCCCATAAACATGGACCCGGATAATCTCACATCATTCCAGTTCATCTGTGACCGTGTCTTCCACACATTTCCTGCTTCGACCGAGCCCCCCGCAAAGAACTTGAATCCGAACAGATGAATCGGCAACTGCCGGTAGTAGACGGACCGGAGGAACGCTTTCTGGTTACCGGAAATCTGCCCCAACCGATACCCGGAAAGCCGGAGTCTGCCGCCCAGTCGGAAATTGTCATAGTAGGGAAGTTCGGAACCGAGACTGTCTCCGTATTCACCACCGAAAACAAGCGTGCTTTCTCCCAGATCAAAGACGGCTTCATAGGCGAAGTCCAGTTTGTGATATGCCCGGTCTGCGCCCAGGGACGTTGTGCTGCGGTACCAGTGAAGATGGCCGGAATCTCCCGACCGGGGGAAATAGGGATCATCGGTCTGATCATAATCCAGTCTTACGGTATAGCCCCCCATGTCCACATCCTGGCTGGGACCGGTCAGGTTGTCCTGAAACACCGTGAAGGGAGCCAGACTGCCGGTTCGGCGGACAAACCCGACCATGGCAGCCCCCCAGTTTCCAAATTGACGACCGGCCAGAAAACCACCGGACAACAGGCGGAGACGATACTCGGTCCAGTTATCCAGCTCGCTGTCATAAGATTCCTGAACGTCGGAACTGTATTCCAGGTAGGGCATGATCGCCCAATGGCCGGCATAGTCCAGCGGCTGGAAGAACTCAGTGCGGATCCTTCGTGTGCTGCCGAACTGAAACTCGTTTTTCCATTCGCCGCCCAAACGGTTGACTTCGGTCATGGTGTGGGCCATCAACAGGTCAAACCGGCTGTCACCCTCCAGATTGTCACTGAGCTTGACACCCAGTTGCAGAAAGTTGTTTCCCCAGGGTTTGGCCTTGGTGTGGATCAGAATCCCCTGGCGGTCTTCGTCCTCCACCCATTCAAATGTGACGGTTTCGAAAGAACCGACCTGATAGATGCGGCCCAGGTCACGTTGAAGGGTGGCGAGATCCAGCTTCTTTCCTGTCTCCGTTTTGATCCGGCTCAGGAGAACTTGTGGATCCAGCCTGGATTGGTCGGACACGTTGACAAAATCAACCTGTTGTTCCTGAACATCTGCCCCACGCTGGTGTGCCAGGTACGCAGCATAAGTCTCTTCATCAACGGAAAGGGACTTCAGTTTGTCAGCCTGGGCGCGGGTGGCTTCAAATGCCGGTTCAATAACATCACCCATGTTGGCAAAGTCTGAAGCCGCCATATCGCCCAGTTCCGGGTGTATGTAAACGTCTCTGTCATGGAGGAGACTCAACTGTTCATGTTCGTCCTTCAGCAGCATGATGGTGATCATCTGTTGGGATACGGCCAGTGCCGAATTGAGTCGTTTTCGCGGAAAAAGCCCTTTGGCAACATTGACAGCGATAACAATATCCACATCCATTTTCTGGATCACGTCAATCGGAAGGTTACGGACCAGTCCACCGTCTGCCAGAAGCCTTCCGTTCAGATCCAGTGGGGAAATGGCACCGGGGACCGCCATACTGGCACGCAACGCATCCGCCAGGTTGCCTTTGGATAACACGACCATTTCGCCCGTGGTCAAGTCAGTAGCGACCGCGCGAAACGGAATATGTAGCTCATCAAAATCCTGGATAAAGCCGTTTCTTAACAGAATCCGGTGGAGCATGAAACTGACCTTCCGGCCCACGGTCAAGCCGGTGGGCATCATCAGCCGTCCACCCTGTATTCCCACTTCCAGGTTGGGGATGTATTTCCCGTTGTCCATTTTCCGGCGGAAGGACAGGTTGTTTCGGGATGGAGCGTCATCAAAGACCTTATCCCAGTCCGTATCCTGGACAATGTGCTGAATTTCGTCTGGAGACATGCCGCTGGCATACAGCCCACCCACCAGCGCTCCAACCGACGTTCCGGCAATTGCATCAATGGGAATGTGCATTTCTTCCAGCACTTTCAGGACACCGATATGGGCGGCACCCCGGGCTCCTCCACCGCTCAATACGAGTCCGATACGCGGACGGTCTACGGGATCGGGACCGGGTGCGGCAAAGGTGGTGAGGGAAATGAATAAGACACAAAAATACAGAATGGTGCGGGACATGGTCTTCAAACAGCCTCCGGAGAACGGGAATTTCCAACAGCTTATTCTAACACGCAAAACGCGATGGATTATGTGAGCGATCGCACTGAATTCGTGTAAGAACAGGATGCTGCCGATTCCTCTTACCGGCATGGCGGATGAGAGTCCTCTCAGATTTCTGCTGTTTGGTGCCACCATTTACGCTGGAAATATCGGGCTACAGATACCAGTCCGATCAGGACAGGCACTTCCACCAACGGGCCGATCACCGCGGCAAATGCTTCTCCGGAGTTGATTCCAAATACGGCAACAGCAACGGCGATAGCCAACTCGAAGTTGTTGCTGGCAGCCGTGAATGACAGGGTTGTGGTTTTTTCGTAGTCGGCCCCGGCACGGTGGGCCATCCAGAAGCTGACCACAAACATCAGGACAAAGTAGATTACCAGGGGTATCGCAATTCGTACGACATCAAGTGGAATTCGCACGATCAGATTACCCTTGAGACTGAACATGACCACAATGGTAAACAGGAGCGCGATCAGGGTAATGGGGCTGATGATCGGAATAAACCGATTGTGATACCAATCCTTTCCGCGCGCTTTTACCAGTACATAACGGGTGATCATCCCGGCCAGGAACGGAATGCCGAGATAGATGAATACACTCTTGGCGATCTGCATAATGGTAATGTCCACCACACTCCCTTTCAGTCCCAGAAGGGGAGGCAGGAAGGTGATGAATACCCAGGCATAGATGCTGTAGAACAGAACCTGGAAGATACTGTTAAATGCCACGAGACCGGCACAATACTCGGTGTCGCCGGATGCCAGGTCGTTCCAGACAATGACCATGGCAATACACCGGGCCAGTCCGATCAGGATGAGACCGACCATATAATGGGGGTATCCCCGTAGAAACAGGATTGCCAGTGCAAACATCAGAATGGGCCCGATAATCCAGTTCTGGACCAGAGACAGAGTCAGAATCCTCGTGTTCCGAAAGACGTCACCCAGCTCTTCGTAACGTACTTTGGCCAGCGGGGGGTACATCATCAGAATCAGGCCGATGGCAATGGGGATGTTGGTCGTACCGACCTGGAATTGATGGAGAAAGGGTTCGACTCCATCTACGAAATATCCGATGGCTACACCTGTGCCCATTGCGAGGAAAATCCAGAGGGTCAGGTAGCGGTCCAGGAAAGAGAGTTTTCCGGGTGAGCGAACAGGACAGGACACAACAGAATCATTCTTTGCAACGCTCATAGTATTCTCCAGTGTAATCGTCTACTTCGGGTTTTTCAGGGAATCCGGCAGTGACCGGATAAATACCTCGATTTCATCCCGTACGCGGCGGTATACATCCAATTTTGCTTCTCCGTCGGGCATGTGAGCCGTCAGCGAAGGGGGATCGTCAAACCCTCTGTGAACAACCGTTGTTTTGCCGGGGAAGACGGGACAGGTCTCGTGGGCATGCCCACATACGGTCACGACATAATCGAACGGGAGGTTCATGATCTCATGAACTTCCTTCGAGTACTGACCGGATATGTCGATATCCTTTTCGGCCATAACACGAACGGCGTGTTGATTGAGCTT
>DAINNF010000056.1:0-15543 GCA_036736005.1 Acidobacteriota bacterium | reverse complement strand
CGGAATTCCCCTTTATGAGGCAGTCGTTCTCCGGGCCAGAAAAGCAGGGATTGCGGGCGCAACCGTTTTGCGTGGCATCATGGGATACGGTGCTTCCAGTCGGATTCATACCTCCAAAATTCTGCGCCTCTCCGAAGATATGCCCATGGTCATCGAACTGGTGGACGCGGAGGAAAAGATCAACGCCTTCCTTCCTCAGTTGGAGGACCTGGTTCAAGGTGGACTGATTACATTGGAGCGGATTCGGATCCAGACATATGCCCCGGGAACCGGGCCCGGAAAATCCGTTTGAAAATTGCGTTGGAACCAACCGTCCCAATTGCTATAATAGTTGTGGTTGTTTGAAATATACCAGTTTTGAGGGCCCATAGCTCAGTTGGCAGAGCTCCCGGCTCATAACCGGACGGTCCCAGGTTCGATTCCTGGTGGGCCCACCAAATGAGGTGACACAATTGAATGAGGAAATGCTCACATTGATTAAAACGGAGACCACGAGGTGTTCTAACTAAAATTAGAACACCTTTTTTGTTTTTGGAGGTGGGTTTGAAGAATATTCTGAACAGTCTGCGCCAGTATCAGGAGGTGATCCTCGAGATCCGGCAACTGAACCACGCCCTTTCCGCATACCCGGAATCGGTAGAGGCACTGGCCCGGGAATTGAAACAGACCCGGACTGCCGTCAACCGAGTGGAAGAGCAGCTGGACGCAGACAAGAGGCAACGTGAAAACCGGGATAACTATTTGAAACTCTGCCGTGAGAACCTGGAAAAGTACGAACATGACCTGATGGGAGTCAGCAATCAGCGTGAGTATTCCGCCGTATTGAAGGAAATCGATACGACAAAGCGGGAAATCCAGGAGACTGAAAGCGCCTTGCTCAAACTCAAAGAGGACATCGAAAAGATGGAATCCGAACTGGAATCCCTGCATTCCCAGGTGGAGGAACGGGAACAGTCCTATGAAAAGGCGGTTTCGGAATTCAACCAGGTAAACGAAGAAAAAGTACGGCGTAAATCGGAACAGGAACGGGAAATGGTTCGCTTGCAAAAAGCGATCCCGGCTTCCTACATGCGGAAATTCACCCAGATTGCGTCCCGGCGGGGCGGCGTGGCGGTGTCATGGGTCGTGGATGATTGCTGTTCTGCGTGCAACATGAAAATCCGGCCCCAACAGATCAATGAAATGAAACGTCACCCGGACAGTCTGTATACATGTGACAGTTGTCAGCGGATACTGGTAATTCGACCGGACAATGACAGTCACTGATCGCCTTCATCGGATTCGGGAGCGCATTGCCCGCGCTGCTGAACGGGTGAAGCGTTCACCGGATGAAATCAGGCTTGTGGCGGTTTCCAAAAGACAACCGGTTGAACGGATGCAGGAAGCATTGACAGCCGGTTTGTTCGACCTCGGTGAGAACCGGGTTCAGGAAGCCGTTGAGAAATCATCATTTATTCAACATCCCAACCTACGCTGGCATATGATTGGCCACCTGCAGCGGAACAAAGTGAAACCCGCCTGTCGACTTTTCCATGTCATTCACTCCCTGGACAGCCTGCGCCTGGCCGGAACCCTAGAACAGGAACTGGAGAAAATCGGCAGAAGCATTGACATTTTCATTCAAATTAAACTCTCCCCTGAAACCGCCAAGACCGGCATCGATCCGAGGGAGGCCATTGAACTTGCCACCTTTGTTCATCAATCCGCTCATCTCCAGGCCATCGGATTGATGACCATGCCCCCCTACACACCGGACCCGGAAGAGTCCCGACCGTATTTTGAGCAATTGCGGCACATTCGTGATCGGCTGAACCATGATGTATTCCACGACACCCCTGTTCAGCATCTATCCATGGGCATGAGTCATGATTTCGAGGTTGCAATTGAAGAAGGAGCAACGTATCTTCGAATCGGAACCTCAATTTTTGGAGAGCGAGATGTTCATCGTTAGAAACTTTGGTTATGCACTGGCCAGCGTCCTGAACCTGGCCGTTGATGTTTACATCTGGATCGTGATCATCCGGGCGCTGGTGACCTGGGTGCAGGCAGACCCCCGCAATCCCATTGTCCGGTTCCTGGCCTCCATGGTCGACCCGGTCACAAACCGGATCCGGCGGATTTTTCCGTTTGTCCGGGCGGGTATGGTGGACCTGTCCCCACTGGTGCTGATATTTGGACTGTATTTCCTTAAACTTTTTGTAATCCGAACATTGCTCCAGCTTTCAGGCTGAGGGAGGTAAACCATGCGATTCACCCCGATGGACATCACCAACCGGACCTTCTCAAAAAGTGTCCGGGGTTACGATATCGAGGAAGTGGAGAACTTCCTGCACCTGGTTTCGGAAGACCTGGAATCGATCATTGCTGAACAGACTTCGTTGAAGAAGGAAGTTATCCATTTGCGGGAAACGCTGGCCGACTTGAAGGAACGGGAACGCATTCTGAAAGACACCATGCTTCTTGCTCAGGAAACCAAGGAAGAAGTTCAGCGGAACGCCATGAAGGAAGCAGAAATCATTGTCCGGGAAGCTGAACTCCAATCCGAACGGATTGTTGCCAACGGATATCGAAAGCTGGAAGAAATTCAGACCGAAATCAACGACCTGATCCGGTCCCGTGAAGCGCTCCGGCAGGGGTTGGATGACCTGCTGAAAAAAACCCGCAGCTATCTGGATTCGCTGGAACCTCTGGAACTCATTTCCAATGAGGAGACGGAGGAAGATGCATGATCAGTTGGATTACCAATATCCGTGAAATCGTCACGCCGGAAGTTCACGATGTGGCAACCGGCAGCCAGATGGACGCTTTGCGAATATTCACGGATCACGGTATCCTCATCGAAGACGGCATCATCCGGGAAATACGGCCTGACAAAGGAAAAACGCCGTCATGCGACCGCGTTATCGATGCCGGTGATCGGGTGGTACTTCCGTCTTTTGTGGATCCCCACACCCACCTGGTTTTCGGTGGTTCACGGGAAAATGAGTTCAACATGCGACTTCAGGGCAAGTCCTACGTGGATATTGCGCAAGCCGGTGGCGGTATCAACAGCACCGTGCGTCACACCCGTGAGGCCTCCGAGGAACAGTTGCTGCGGGCGGCCCGGGAAAACCTGACACGGATGATCGCCCACGGTGTCACCACGTTCGAAACCAAGAGCGGGTATGGATTGGATACCGAAACGGAACTGAAGCAGCTTCGGGTAATCGGACAACTCCAGAAATCGTCCCCTGTTGACATCAAAGCCACGTTTCTGGGTGCGCATGAAATTCCCCCGGAATTCAAACAGAATCGGGACGGTTTCATCGATCTGGTCATTCATGAGATGCTGCCTGCGGTTCAGAAGCAGGGAATCGCGGAATACTGTGACATCTTCTGTGAAACAGGCGTGTTCAGCGTGTCGGAATCCCGGAAGATCCTGAATGCAGCCAAACAGCTCGGCTTTGAATTGCGACTCCACGCGGACGAACTGACTCCGCTGGGTGGTGCCGAACTGGCTGCTGAACTGGGTGCTCATTCAGCCGATCATCTGGTACACATTTCCGATACCGGAATCAAAGAAATGATCCGGGCCGGTACGGTGTTTGTCATGCTGCCGGGAACCACCTTTTTCCTGATGTCGGACCACTATGCTCCCGCGAAGAAAATCCTGGACCAGGGTGGGATTCTGGCCCTGTCCACCGATTTCAACCCCGGTTCTTCCCACACACATTCCATGCCGCTGATTATCACCCTGGCCTGTCTGAAAATGGGCCTGACCATTGAACAGGCCATTCATGCCGCCACAATTAACGGCGCCTATTCACTGCGCCTTCATCACAAGACAGGGTCGATCCATCCGGGCAAACAGGCGGACCTGATCTTCATGGACGCACCGTCCTACAAGTATCTGGTATACAATTTCGGGGTAAACCGGATCACCGGTGTCATGAAGAAGGGGAACTGGCTACTTCCGGCAGAACAAGCTCAATCCGGTCATTGATCCGGATATTATGAGCTGCCACACTGCCCGCCGGCAATTCCAGAACATACGTTGAGAGAAAGAGAGGTCCGTATTCCGGACAATCTGAACCCGGATCGTCACACGGGGGCACCTGCTCCACCATGTAAAGCACCTCTCCGTTTTTGGAAAGCCACAGAATATCCAGACTGACAAAACAGTTTTTCATCCATATGGTATGAATACCGGGTTCACGGTACACAAACAGCATACCGGTCTTATCGGGCACTTCCTTTCGAAACATGTAGCCTGTTATCCATTGTTGCGGGGTGACGGCCAATTCAAGGGCCCAGTGGCTCCCGTCCGGAAAAAGTGCGGCACCGTAAAGCGTCTCCCCCCCCGAATCCGTCGTCCGGGCGGCAACGAAAAAACAGAAACAGACAACTATCGCAGTCAGAACGCTTCTTTTCATTTTTGACTCAACAGGATACTGCTTTCCAGTTTGATAAACGAATGCTTACAGCCCCAACTGTTACAGATCACGACCGCGTCTTTATATCGACAGTCCGGGTTCAAATACAGTGCCAGAAATGCACCGTTGCGACAGAAACAGGGAGCGACAACATCAAACTCCGCCCCACAGAAGGGACATTGCACGCGCAGAAGCTCTCCCCTGCTGAAACCCTCTCCACCCACGACACGACCGTCCCCCTGGATAGGACTCAAATAAATATCCTCGGTTCCGGAGTCCGACAGCGCGCGGAGATGAATCGTCTTCAAATCGTCAATTCTGGGACTGTCCTCATGAATCAGGTTGTGCCCGTTGCAACAGAACAACGCGGTCACAATACGACGGCCGGCATCGTCCTTCAGAATTCGCTCATTCATCGGCTCCTCCATATTCGTCAGACAAACAGGTGGTCCACCCTGGCGATCTGCTCCGGCTCGCCCATCACCACCATGGTGTCATCCCCTGAAAACCGGTAATCCGAATCCGGGTTGAACAGGGTGGTTCCGTCTTTCCTTCGCACCGCGAGAATCAACGCACCGGTATTCCGTTTGAGGTTCACTTCGCTGATGGTTTTGCCCGAAAGTCTGGGGTTGTCCGCCACCTGGATTTCGGAAAGTTCCAGCACCATTTCTCGATTTCCCGAAATGATGTCCACCAGGTTGACCAGGTGAGGTCGGACCAGCACGGCCGCAATGCGTCGTGCACTGATATCATGGACCGAAATCACCTCGTCGGCACCCGCACGTCTCAACTTGGCGACATTCTCACTGGCAATGGCCCGGGCCGCGACTTTAATATCGGACCGAATCGACTTGGCGGAAAGTGTAACGAACAGATTGTCAGCGTCATTGGGAAGACAGGCAGCCAGCGCGCGGGCATGCTGAATACCCGCCGCTTCCAGAACCGCATCTTCCGTTGCATCTCCGACAAGACAGGTATAGGAATCCATTCGGTCCCGCAACTCCTTGTCCACGACCACCACCTGCTCTCCCGATTCCGACAGGGATTCCGCCACCATCCGGCCGATCCGGCCGAAACCGCAAACAACAATGTGGTTACGAAAACGATGAATCGTCTTTTCCATCTGTCTGCCCTTCAATGCTTTCTGCAGATCGCCGCCGATCAGAAAGGTGGCAACCTGTGTGAAGGTATATCCCACAGCACCGACACCGACCAGGATCAGTGCCATCGTAAAGACCTTTCCGGCCTGACTCAGCGGCATCACTTCCTGGAATCCGACGGTTGCCAGTGTGATAACCGTCATGTAAGTGCTGTCCAGCAGGCTCGCTCCTTCGATGAGCATGTAGCCGAACGTTCCTACCAGAAGAACGCTGAACAGAAATATCAGAGATCCCAGGACACCTCTTCTGCTCAATGGACTACAACGTAGAAAGGCTTCGACACGGAAGGATTCAACTGCAAGTCCTTGGTTACGAAAAGCAGGTTCACCCGCCGCTGGTACTTGACTGTTATCGTCACCATTTTCCTGGTCTGCCGCACGTCAATATCAGACTTCTCAAGGGGAATTTCCAACTGTTCCGCTTCCCGAAGAATCATTTCCTTTACGCGGTTGCGGTCTCTCCTGAGCTGAGAATAAGACGACGCGATGTTGCCCATCTCATTTTTCAGTTGAAGGTTTGTATAATAGACCGGTACCAGTACAACAGCCAACCAACCGACATACGCGATCACCAGCAGATACAGGATGCAGCCGATCTTGCTTTCACCCCGTTCATGGGTTCTCATAATGCCTCCTTGCTAATCGGTTTCCCCAGTATGTGACGCAATTGCTCCACACGCTCATTGCGTTCCGCCATGGTCCACCCTGTGGTATCCATTATAGGATGAACGAACAACCGTATGGTCTTGCATGGATGAATCAAACCCAGTCCCTTCACGTGGATTTCATCCGCACCCACAATCGTCACGGGCAATATGGGTACATTATACTGGATTCCCGTCACAACGGGACCTTTCTTCAGACGGCAAGTCATGAAATCCCGGTTGCGGACCCTTGTTCCGGTAATCGCCATCATGTAGGGGAACCGGTTGAACATTTTCGCTGCACGGTTCAATGCACGGATCGCGTTTGACCGGTTTTTGCGGTCTATGGGCACGAACCCCAGGAACACTATGACCCACCCGATCAGCGGATAGTACATCAATTCCTTCTTCATGATCGCCCGGTACAGCCGTGGCAGCCCCACCATGAGCGCATAGATATCAAACTCGCTCTGATGATTGAAAACGATCAGATAGGGCGGTGCCTCCGGAACATACTCCACACCATCCGTAATCACCTCTATACCGGCACTTTTCAGAATGATGGCGGCCCACCAGAAAGCCACAAAATCAGTAATCCGATCCCGCCAGGGGAAAAATATCGGGGTCGTGATCATAAGAATCAGCAGAGCGAGAAACGTAATGACCAGCAGGATAATCCGGTAAGACAGTGTCCACAGCAGTCGCTTCACTACGTTCATGCGAATATTATACTTGAAACAAGTTGAACACTCCAAACATCTTTTCCAATTCTGCCCAACAAAAAAGCCGGGTTCAATACCCGGCCTGACATACATATCATTTCAGTGGAGTCAACGACCGCCCGCTTTCTTGATGATATTCCCCATCACATAGGCCGCCATCATCGGATTGCCGGCAAGCCGCCTTTTGCAGTACGCAATCGCGTGCTTCCATTGCTCCGCAAACGGCACATAAAGCCGACAGATTTCGCCCCGTTCAACAATCTCCCTCTGAATCTTCTTCCGTGGTACACCCATCAGCATCTGATACTCATACCTGTCCTTCGATACGTTCTCCCGGTCGAAGAAATCCATGCATCGTCTCAGCAGTGCCTCGTCATGCGTGGCCACCTCCGGATAATGGCCCCTCTCCAGCAGCAGCTGGACATATTCGAACATCCTGTCCTTCATTTCACTTTTCTTCTGATAGGAAATATCGGCCGGTTCATTGTAAATGCCGATACACATGCGGATCTTGCAGCATGCATCCGGCAGATTCAGGATGTCATCCTTTGTACGGAACAGACGCGACTGCAGTACAGTGCCCACATTTTCAAATTCGCCTCGAAGTTCATGGAAAAACCGGAGGGTGACGTCGGTGTACGGATGATCTTCCATATCAACCGTCACGTGGATGCCGTGCGGTTTCGCCGCCGCAACAATTCGACGCATGTTTTCCAGACAATACGCCTCGCTTTCAAAAATACCCAGTTGCGTCGGCTTCAGCGAAACGCTTGCATACTCCTTATCTTTCAATTCATCGATCAACTTGAAATACAGTTCGACCGTCTGTTCCACTTCTTCATGTTCATAGATCTCCTCCCCCAGCATATCGATGGTGGAGTGGAGGTTATCGTTTTCCCACAGGCGTTTGGCCACGTTCAATCCGCTCTCAATACCTTTCCCAGCCACGTACGGTGCCGCAAAAACACGGACCAGCGGATTGGGCATCAGGTTTACAACTGCTTTCTTGAATCCCATGGTTCACTCCATTCCTCGGATCTCCAGACATGCCCATTATAGACCATGGCTTTGGGTCATCCCACCAAAACTTCGTGAAGAATTCCCCCAAACACTGGACAGCCTTCCCACCCCCCTGATATAATTTCTTTGATTACAAAAAAGTATTACTTTATACTTTACAAAATTGTAATGAAGGAATATAGTGATAGTGGGAGGTAGGGATGAACTTGACGGCATTGCAGTCCAATGGACTGAAACTGATTCTCACGATTATTGAAAAGGGCGGTGAAAAACCGGTCCAGGCTCCCGTAATCGCTGAAGTGGAAAAACTGAAAGTCGGTTACGTGGGCAAGATCCTTTTCAAGCTGCGCAAAGCAGGACTGATTGAAGCGGTACGGGGGAAGAACGGCGGCTACGTGCTGGCCCGGGAAGACACCGACATCACGTTGTATGACGTACTCAAGGCGTTGGAAGTGAAAGAGTATGACGCGCACATCTGTCCGAACCTGAAAGCAGGTGCCGACTGTTCACATTCCCGCAACTGTTCGGTCCGTCCCGTCTTGAAATCAATTGACGACTATATCAGAAAACTGACCTCCAGCATTACCCTTCGGGACCTGGCCGTGGAGGAAAAAACCATGGCAAAGAAACTGCTGGAGATGGAAACCCCATAACACCCATATCGGGCACATCGCTGTCACGACTTTACAAGGAGCGTACATGAGTCTGCTGGAAATGAAGGGCCTGTCCGTCTCGGTAGCGGACAACCACGTAATCAAGGAACTGAACCTCGATATCAAACCGGATACCCTGACGGTAATCATGGGCAAGAACGGAACCGGGAAGTCCTCCCTCGCCTACGCATTGATGGGACACCCGGCTTATGAATATGAAGGCACCGTCCTGTTCGATGGTGAAGATCTGTCCGAGCTGTCTCCCGAGAAAATCGCACAAAAAGGCATGTTCCTGGGCTTTCAGCAGCCCATAGAAGTGCCGGGTGTGACAATCGTCAAGTTTCTCCAGACCGCCTACCGGGCACTTCACGGCGAAATCGAAGACTACGATGCCTTTCAGGAACGGTTACAGGAAACACTGGACGACCTTCAGATCGACAAGGCCTTCCTGTACCGGTACCTGAACGAAGGATTTTCCGGTGGAGAAAAAAAACGCCTCGAAATTCTGCAGCTCCTGATGCTGAATCCCCGGCTGGCTATCCTGGATGAACCGGACTCCGGCCTGGACGTGGACGCCATGAAAGTGGTCGCCCGGGGCATCAATATCGCCCGTGAAAGGGGCATCACCATCATCCTCATTACACATTACAAGCGCCTTCTGGACTACCTCTCACCCGACCGTGTGGTGGTCATCGGAGACGGCAAGGTCATCGCAGACGGCGACGTGGATCTGGCCGACCGTATTGAATCGGAAGGATATGAATTCGTGTACAAGCGGATCTCCTGATCGGAGAAAGGAGCGACATCATGCAGGACGAATTCAGAACCATATCGGAAGATTACAAGTACGGGTTTTCAAACCCGGAAGACTATCTCTATAAAGCACCGCCCGGACTGAACGAAGATATCATCCGGGCCATCTCGGCCATGAAGGAAGAACCGGAATGGATGCTGGAATTCCGGTTGAAAAGTTTCCGGAAATTCCTGGAAATGCCCACACCCTGGTGGGGCAACCATAAAGCCCTGTCCGAAATCGACTTTGACAAGATTCATTACTATGTCCGGGCTAAGGGACGCAACGAACAGTCCTGGGACGACGTTCCACCGGAAATCAAGGACACCTTTGAAAAACTGGGAATCCCCGAAGCGGAACGGAAGTTCCTGGGCGGCGTAACGGCCCAGTACGAATCAGAAGTGGTCTACCACTCCATGAAAGAAGAGTTCGCCAAAGAGGGCGTGGTCTTCCTGGACATGGACAGCGCCCTGAAGGAATATCCCGAACTGGTAAAGAAGTACTTTGCTTCGGTCATTCCATACACCGACAACAAGTTTGCTGCGTTGAACTCTGCGGTATGGTCGGGCGGGAGCTTCATCTATGTCCCCAAAGGACGGAAGGTGGATACCCCGCTGCAGGCGTATTTCCGGATCAACGCCAAGAACATGGGCCAGTTTGAACGGACACTCATTATCGCTGACGAGGGATCGGATGTTCACTATATCGAAGGCTGCACCGCCCCCTCCTACTCCAGTGACTCCCTTCATGCCGCTGTAGTGGAACTGGTCGCACTGGACAACGCGCGAATCCGCTATTCCACTATTCAGAACTGGTCATCCAACGTATTGAACCTGGTAACCAAACGAGCCGCTGCCCACAAGAACGCCGTGGTGGAATGGGTGGACGGTAACCTGGGTTCCAAGTTCACCATGAAGTTTCCCTGTGTTCTGCTCAAAGGCGAAGGGGCACACGGCGAAATTCTGTCCGTGGCCATGGCCGGAGACGGCCAGCACCAGGACAGCGGGGCCAAGGTCTTTCACCTGGCACCCGACACGACCTCCCGGATCGTGTCCAAATCCATTTCGAAGGGTACCGGACGCGCCTCCTACCGGGGCTGGGTCAAGAACATCAGAGGGGCGAAAAACTGCAAAGCGGATGTTCGATGTGACGCCCTGATGTTCGGCGACCAGTGCCGGAGTGATACCTATCCGCGCATGGAAATACAGGAGCCCACCATGCAGATGACCCACGAGGCCACCGTATCCAAGGTACAGGACGACCAGTTGTTCTATCTGATGAACCGCGGCCTGTCCGAAACAGAGGCCTCGGCACTGATTGTCAATGGATTCCTGGAACCCTTCACCCGTGAACTGCCAATGGAATATGCCGTGGAACTGAACCGTCTCGTTGCACTCGAGATGGACGGCTCCATCGGGTAACGGTATCGGAAACGAGGAGAACAACATGGCAATCGCACATGATATTTCGACATTTCCCACACGTCTCCACGAAGACTGGCGCTATTTCCGCCTGAAACCGGAGGAGCTGGAGACAAGGCTGAATCAGGCAAAACTGCTGGACACACCGGCCATTGACCCCGTGGACGGCACCCTGATCTATGAAGATACAGATAACGAACCGGCCGTATTCGGTCACAACGCATTTCAGGTTCAGGCGGATATTTTCAGCGACCTGGTGCGCCGCTACGCACGGCCCCAGACCGTCGTCATTGAACAGAACGCCAACCGTTTCCAGCCCGTTCACCTGGAAGTGAACCGGGACAACGGCGCACTGATTCGGGACATCCGAATCGTCGTGCAACCCGACATCACCGCAGAAGTCCTGATAAAACTGGACCCTGCAGCGCATCAGTCCCTGCTGAATGCCGAAATCCGGGTACTGGTCCTGGAAGGGGCTGCGTTGAAACTGAACCTGCTGGCTGTCGGCTCACCGGATTCCCTGAGTGTATTGCGGCTTCGGGGACTGGTATCCGAATCCGCTGAACTGAACGTGTTCAATCTTCAGACCGGAGAAGGGAAAATCCGGAGTGAACTGGACATCACCCTGGGTGGACGGGGAACAAACCTGACCGTCGATCAGGCCGTGATCGTCAACGGTAACGCGTTCAACGACGCGGTGGTCAAAATGGTCCATGCGGCACCCGAATCCAACTCGGACATGAATACCATCACCTATGCCGGTGACCGGGGAACGGCCATTCTGAACGGACTGATTCACGTAAAGCCCATGAGCGAAAACGTTCAGGCCTATCAGACGGCACGGAACTACATTCTGTCGGATACCGCCTACAGTGTAGGCTACCCGCAGCTGGAGATTGAGAACCAGGAAGTGGCGTGTTCCCATGGAACCACCATGCACACTTTTGATGAAAGTCAGCTCTTCTACCTGGCCAGCCGCGGTATCCCCCCGGTTCAGGCCAAAGCCATGATTCTGAAGGGCAACATAGACTATTTCTTCCGCAACATGAATGAGGAAAACAAGGAGCGGTTCCTGCACCACGCCTATGGTAAAATTGAACAATTGAATCTATGAACAACTTGTTGAAGCAGCGGTTCCCCATTTTTTCTTCCCATCCGGACCTGACCTATCTGGATTCCGCCGCGTCCACGCAGAAGCCGGACGCGGTGCTGGATGCGGTCAACCGGTTCTACCGGGAATCGTATGCCAACATCCACCGGGGCATTTATGCCTTGAGTGAACAGGCCACCTCCCTGTTTGACCGGGCCCGGGACCGGACCGCATCCTTTATCGGTGCGGCCGATTCCCGGTCCCTTGTCTTTACCCGGAACGCCACCGAAGGCATCAACCTGGTGGCCCACACCATCGGAAAAGAACGGATCACATCCGACAGTACTATCGTGGTCACCCTGCTGGAACACCACGCCAATTTCGTTCCCTGGCAGCGGCTGGCGGAACAGACGGGCGCGAAACTGATACCGGTGGGGATCAACCGTGAGACGTTTCAACTGGACATGGATGCCATGGAGGCGGCCATCACGGACCGGACCGCCGTCGTTGCGGTCACCATGGCATCCAACGTACTGGGAACCACTCCGGACGTAGAGGCGGTCATTCAATGGGCTCGTGCACATGGAGCCATTACCGTACTGGACGCCGCCCAGTATGTGCCCCATCACGTCCTGAACGTGACCGGACTGGACCCGGATTTCCTGGTATTCTCCGGACACAAGATGCTGGCACTGGACGGTATCGGCATCCTGTACGGGCGTCTCGATCTGCTGGAGGAGATGGAGCCCTTTTTGAGCGGTGGCGACATGATTGAACGGGTCACGGTGCAGAACACGACGTACGCCCCGGTACCCCAGAAATTCGAAGCCGGCACCCCGTTTATCGGGGGCGCCGTATCACTGGCTGCCGCGATCGACTTTCTGCAAGAAATCGGTATGGAAACGATACGGGAACAGGAAACCCGGCTGGCCCGCCACGCCGCCGACCGGCTCATGGATCTGGGCGGCATCACCCTGTACCGGGACCCGCTGACCATTCACAACGGGATCCTGCCGTTCAACATCAACGGGGTACACCCACATGATACCGCCACCATCCTGGCGGAGATGGATGTGTGCGTCCGGGCCGGTCACCATTGCGCAGCACCACTGATCGACGAACTGGATGAAATGGCCATTGTCCGGGCCAGCTTCTATCTGTACAATGACGCCGACGATATCGACCGGCTGATCAATGCCGTGAAGCGGGTCAAGGAGGTTTTCCGTAAATGACGCTGCAGCTCGATGACATGTACCGCGACCTGATCCTCGATCACTATGAACACCCCCGAAACTGTCGCCAGGTGGACGACCCCACCGCCGGTGAAGATGGGCATAACCCGTTGTGCGGGGATAACGTGGAGATCAAGGTGAAGGCGGATGACGGAAAGCTGGCAACCCTGTCGGTGTGTACGAAGGGCTGCGCGATCTGTACCGCGTCCGGGTCGATTATGTCGGGTGTGCTGAAAAACAAGTCAGTGGAAGAAGCGAAGGAGCTGGTTCAGCTGATGAAGGGCTACCTCAAAGGCGAGCGTGAGCTGCCCGATACCGTGACATCCACCGAGTTGAAGGCCCTGCATGGCGTGCGGAAGTTCCCGGTGAGGATTAAATGCGCATTACTCCCCTGGACAACACTGGAACTGATCCTCAACAAACTTGGCTGATCCATCCGGTCAATCAGCGTCCCTGCGGACAAATACGAAATTTGAATAGTGATAGAAGTTGGAAAACGGGTCTACGGGATCCCGCTTCACCCAGCCGCCCGGCAGGAGTTGATAGACGTCATACCCCGGCAACATACAGGCGAAGTCATTCAGTGTCGTACTTCGGAAGAGATGGTGCCAGTTGAACTCAATCTGAACAAACATCGGTCTGTACCGTTCAATGGTATCCGCCGCTCCCCGGATTACTTCCCTCTCGAACCCTTCCGCGTCGATCTTGATCAAATCAACATGTTCGGGGGATTCCCGTTCAAAAAAGGTGTCCAGTCTCTCCATCTGTACCGTCTGACACTGCCCGTTCTGGACGTAGGGGACACGTCGGGCATCTTCTGAGAACGAGGCATGTTCCATGTTCGACACATCAAAATGGATGTCCTGCGGACCCTCCGAATCACCGAGACCCAGGTTCACCAGCTTCACGCGAGTCGCAAACGGTTTCATACTGTCTTTCATTGTGGAAAACGGTCCCGGTAACGGCTCGAAACTGTATACAAATGCCTCCGTGTTTTCCAGGAGCATTTTTGTGTATTCCCCCGTGTGAGCTCCCACGTCGACGCAAACCCGCGGATTGGATGGACGCAGAATCTTCTCAACAAAAAACTGTTCGCCGCTGGAATAAAAGGATCGGGAATTGTTGTACCCCTCCGCCTTCATCGTCAGGCGAAGAAACAGCCGATTCAGCTTTCGAAACATGGGCCTGGAAAACAAATAGCCATAGCCCGATGCGATCGATTGAAGTAAATTTCGTTTCATGCAGGCTTCCCTGTACCTTACGTAAAAACTGACACTTGGATTCTTTTTGCTCTACAAAAAGGTAGCGCGGAGGACATGGAACTGTCAAGCCGTTGGTGATAATCTCTTTCTTGAATGTCTGTGACCCCGACATACCCGGGACATCAGAGAAACAGAGACAGGGACCCACCGCGCCACTCACCGGCATTATTCTGAACCAAATTGCACCGCAACTTGGACGCACAGGATTGGGCTCCCTGTCTCTTGCCTTTCGGCAATACTGCGGCGGAGTTTTCCGTCCTGCCAAGGCGCAGCACGACGAGGAAGCGGAGCGTACGTAGCGGGTACGTGAGCATTCTGAGGAGGGCTGCAACACCGGCAGGGCGGAAAAGAACCCGCAGTACCTTGAGTGTGTCTTGAAGCGTGGTCGTTTTTAGAACCACGCGCAAAAAAACCCGCCAAATATTCGGCGGGTTTTGGAATGTCATGGTGGAGCTAACGGGGATCGAACCCGTCATATAGCCGTTTTTCGGCTGTTTTACCCTATTCTTATGTGTAAGAACCACAGAAAACCACGGATTTTGAGGGAAGTTTTGAGGGAAGTTTTTGCTGATTGCAGCACTGGTTTGCGTATCGTAAGAACGAGTAGTATCCATCTCTGTGTGACATCCTGGAGGTTGGTTCTTCGGTAAACCACAATTGCGTGAATTGACCCTTTTTACGATATAAGAACGATGCTTTGCATATGTACACGCGAGCGTCATGAGAGCACTTGTCGTGAGCAAAGCTAGTGTTTAGGGATAAAATATGCACATTCTTTTCTGTATGTTGAACCAGACTGGATCTTCCCTGTTTTGGGGATAATGGGAACCAGAGTTTGGTTACTTCCCTAGTCTATCCGTATATATATGGAGTACTGTCTTATATATGGTTGGGTGGTTTTGTTACTGAAGTATTACCCTACTTTATTATGGTTTTAGAATCTCGTTACTTGGTTGTTCATCAATGAAAAGAGTCGGCCGGAATATCAACTGTAAGTCATAACTCAACTTGTGGGAAAGACAACATAGGCAGTATTCATGTAGTATACGTTTCGTCAATTCGTTTCGGAGTTATCTATCCGCTTGTTATAATTGAGTGTACGTAAGTTCTATTGCCCACAAAACGCGCAGACGCG
>DAINNF010000055.1:0-15616 GCA_036736005.1 Acidobacteriota bacterium | reverse complement strand
GTACCGATGATGGTCACGGCGACGGCGATCTTTTCGTTCCAGGTGAGGGTGACGGTGCGGGCCGCTTCCACGTCCCGCAGGTACATGACCTTGACCACCCGGAAGTAGTAGAACAGGGAGACGGCGCTGGTCAGCAGTGCGACCGTTACCAGCAGGTAGAGGCCGGAGTCGATGGCGGCGCCGAAGAGGAAGAATTTGCCGAAGAACCCGATGGTGGGCGGAATGCCCGCCAGCGAGAGCATGAAGATCAGCATGATGGCGGCCAGCACCGGGTGGGTGTTGGCCAGGCCGGAGAAGTCTTCCACTTTTTCCCCGTAGCCGTCTTTGCGGGACAGGATGATGACGATGGCGAATGCCCCGATGTTCATGAAGGCATAGGCCACGAAGTACAGGATGGTGGCCTGGATCGCCATGACGGTGCCGGCAATGATGCCCAGCGACAGGTAGCCCGCGTGGGCGATGCTGGAGTAGGCCAGCATGCGCTTGATGTTCTCCTGCCTAACGGCGGCAAAGTTGCCCCACACCATGGTGAGCAGCGCGATGATGGTCAGCACGGGTACCCAGTCATACCGGAGGTTACCGAATGCCAGCACGAAGATCCGGATGAAGATGGCGAATGCCGCCGCTTTGGGTCCCACGCTCATGAACGCGGTAACCGGTGTCGGTGCCCCTTCGTAGGCGTCGGGCGCCCACATGTGGAAGGGGAACAGGGCCACTTTGAAGCCCAGGGACACCAGCATGAAGAACACGCCGATGGTGGCAAACAGGCCCATTCCGCTGGTCAGCATGGGCAGTTTTTTCACCAGGATATCCAGCTGGGTGGTCCCGGCGGCCCCGAAGATCAGGGACGCACCGAAGATGAAGAACCCGGAGGAGAATGCCCCCAGGATGAAGTATTTGAACGATGCTTCGTTGGAGCTGGTGTTGGCCTTGAAGTAGCCCACCATGGTATACACGGCGATGGCCATCAGTTCCAGCGATACGAAGATGGTTAACAGGTCGTTTGCGGAGGCCATGAGGAACATGCCGCAGATGCTGTAGAGCATGAGGGCGAAGAACTCGGCCGGCTCATGGTCCCGCGCTTTCAGGTAGTCGCTGCCGATCAGAACGGTGAGCACGCCCACGAAGGCGGTCAGCGCTTTGAACAGCAGCGCGAACCCGTCGCTGCGGTACAACTCAAAGAATCCGGTCTCCCCCAGCGGTACCCGGAACAGGGCGATGAACGCGCCCAGCAATGTGAGCAGCGTCAATGCGCCGATGATCCGGACGTTCTGCCGGGCGAAGAAGGCCCCGAACAGCACCACGGTCGCCCCGATCACCAGGATGATCTCGGGCAGGATGAGGTGCGTATCCGCGGCAATCCGGGTCAGCAGATCACTCATGGTGCTCCTCTCCACTGTCTTCCCCGTGGTCCGCGGCTTTATGCGCGGCGGGCAATGCCTGGCTTACATCGAACTGGACCTGTTCCCGCGCGAAGAAGCCGGGCTCCACCTGTTCAACCAGATGGTCGACCGGTGCTTTCAGGATTTCAAACATGGGCTTGGGATAGAGGCCGATCCAGAATGCGGCGAGGATGAGCGGCATGAAGTAGGCCACTTCCCGTTTGCTCAGATCGGACAGTACGCCCTTCTTGACCAGCTCCACGTTTTCCTCGGATGCTTCGTTGAAGAACACCCGCTGGTACAGCCACAGCATGTAGGCGGCGCCCAGGATGATACCGGAGGTGGCGATGATGGCCCACCACGGCTTGGCCTGGAAGGCACCGGCCAGGATGGTGAATTCGCCGATGAAGCCGTTCAGGCCCGGCAGTCCGATGGAGGACAGGGTCATGAGCATGAACACCAGTGCGTACACCGGGGTGAGTTTGAACAGGCCGCCGTATTCGGCGATCATGCGGCTGTGTTTCCGTTCATAGACGATGCCCACCAGAAGGAAGAGCGCGCCGGTGGAAATACCGTGGTTGATCATCTGGATGATGGACCCGTTGATCCCGTTGGGGTTCAGGGCAAAGAGCCCCAGCATGCACAGCCCCAGATGCGATACCGAGGAGTAGGCCACCAGCTTTTTCATGTCCTTCTGGATGAGCGCCACCAGTGCGCCGTAGATGATACCCACGATGGCCAGGAACACGAAGTAGGGCAGCAGGTCCTTTGTCGCATCCGGCAGGATGGGCAGCAGGAACCGCAGGAAACCGTATGTTCCCATCTTCAGCAGGACACCGGCCAGGATGACCGAGCCCGCGGTAGGCGCTTCAACGTGCGCGTCCGGCAACCATGTGTGGAACGGGAACATGGGCACCTTGATGGCGAAGCCCAGGAAGAAGGCCAGCGTGATCAGATACTGAAACACCTTGCCGGTGTTGGCCGCAAGATAGGGCGCCAGGTTGTGATACTGCTGGATGTCGAAGGTGTATACGCCGTTGACTTTGTGGTTGTAGAAGTACAGTGCCAGGATGGCCACCAGCATCAGGACCGATCCGGCCAGGGTGTACAGGAAGAACTTGATGGCCGCGTACAGTTTCCGCGGGCCGCCCCATACACCGATGAGGAAGTACATCGGCACCAGCATCACTTCCCAGAACACGTAGAACAGGAAGAAGTCTTCGGCCACGAATACGCCCATCATACCGGTCTGGAGCAGCAGCAACAGGATGTAGTATTCCTTTTCCCGGGTTTTGATGGCCTTGAACGAGGACCAGATGGCGATGAAGCCCAGCAGCGTGGTGAGCAGCATGAGCAGCACCGAGATGCCGTCCACGCCCACCGCGTATTTCACGCCCAGCGAGGGGATCCAGTCCAGCGATTCCTGGAACTGCATTTTCCAGGTGCCGGGGTCATAGTAAAACCAGAGCGGCAGCGAGACGATAAAGTCGACCACGGCCACCCCGAAGGCGGAATATTTGATTATTTTCGACTGATCTTTCTTCACGAACAGGGCAATGAGAATGGCGCCCAGCGTCGGGAGGAACACGATCAGCGATAGGATAGGAAATCCAAGTACGTTATTCATTTACCCGTCTCCTCTTATCGGAATATGTAGTAGCTGATCAGCAGGATAAACCCGGCGACCATCAGGAATGCGTAAGTCTGGACGAATCCGGTCTGTACTTTCCGGAACACCCAGCCGCAGCCGTCGACGGTCTTACCCACGATATTCACAAGCCCGTCCACAATCCATTCGTCGAAGAGCCGGCTGGCTTCCGATGCGACGATGGTGAGGTGGCGGGAGCCGTTCACAATGCCGTCCACCACCCAGGCGTCGAACGCCCACAGGTAGTGGCTCAGCTTTTTGATGCCCTGAACGAATACGGTTTCGTAGACTTCGTCCACGTAATACTTGTTGTATACCGTGCGCCAGGCGCCTTTGAACGTTGCCACGAATTTGCCCGGCAGTTCCGGCTTCTTCATGTAGAAGAGCCATGCCAGGAAGATGCCGAAGACCGCGATGCCGATGGACAGGAACATGAATCCGAATTCCACGCCCACCGATGCGTGTTCCGCGGCATGGTGTACCAGCTGCGGCTGGGCCATGACCGGTTCCAGCCAGTGTTCCAGCACGTTGGGAATGTGTCCCAGGTACTGGCCCAGCAGGTGCGGGAAGCCCAGGTAACCGCCGATGATGGAGCCGACCGCCAGAATGATCAGCGGCCAGGTCATGGTACGGGGCGATTCGTGCAGCGCTTCTTCCTCTTCTTTCGTGCCGCGGAATTCGCCGAAGAAGGTCATGAACACCGCGCGGAACATGTAGAACGCGGTGAGACCGGCGGCGACGGCACCGAGGATCCAGAACAGCCAGTAGACCTTGTTGCCGTACACGATGGCCTGCTCAACGGTCTTCCACAGGATTTCATCCTTGGAGAAGAAACCGGAGAGACCCGGAATGCCGGCAATGGCCAGTGTGGCCACCAGGAATGTCCAGTAGGTGGTGGGCATATACTTCCGCATACCGCCCATGTTGCGCATGTCCTGGGCGTCTTTTTCGTGGTTGTGCGTCTTGTGATAGGCATGATGCATGGCGTGGATCACCGAGCCGGATCCGAGGAACAGGCAGGCCTTGAAGAAGGCGTGGGTCATCACGTGGAAGATCCCCGCCCAGTAGGCCGCGGCACCCATGGCCATGAACATGTATCCCAACTGGGAAACGGTTGAATAGGCCAGCACCTTCTTGATGTCGTTCTGCGCCAGGCCGATGGATGCGGCAAACAGTGCGGTGACCGCTCCCACCAGCCCCACCACCATGAGAGCGGCGGGCGCGTTGGAGAAGATGGCGCTGGACCGGGCAATCATGTAGAGACCCGAGGTGACCATGGTGGCAGCGTGGATCAGTGCGGATACCGGTGTGGGACCCGCCATGGCGTCCGGCAGCCAGACGTAAAGTGGAATCTGGGCCGATTTGCCGGTGGCACCCACAAAGAGCGCGATGCCGATGATGCTGAACACCGTGGTGCCCGACAGGTGGTAGCCCGCAAAGTTGAAGCCGGCCTGGAACACCTGGGGGACCCGGGAGAAGACTTCGTCGAAGTTCAGCGAGCCGAACAGGACGAAGATGAACATGAGCCCGATGACAAACCCGAAGTCACCGATGCGGTTGACGATGAATGCTTTTTTGCCCGCGTCCGCCGCAAACTTCTTGTCGGCATAGTAGCCGATCAGCAGGTAGGAGCAGAGTCCCACCCCTTCCCAGCCGATGAACATGAGCAGGTAGTTGGCGCCCAGCACCAGAATCAGCATGCTGCCCATGAACAGGTTGAGATAGGCGAAGTAGCGGGAGTAGGAATAGTCGTCGTCCCACATGTAGCCGATGGAGTAAACGTGGATTACGAAGCCCACCCCGGTGACCACCAGTCCCATGACGGCGGACAGCGGGTCCAGCTTGAAGGCCCAGCTCACCTTGAACACGGCGTTGAGCCCGTCCGAGATATGGGCGTTGCCCACGTTGATCCATTCGGCCAGGGTGACCACGATGTTCCGGGTTTCCGGCGCGAGACCGGCCAGCTGGAACACCGCCAGGATCATAATGACAAATGAAATCAGTGT
Organism: Acidobacteriota bacterium; assembly: GCA_036736005.1. Classification (GTDB taxonomy): domain Bacteria; phylum Acidobacteriota; class Holophagae; order Thermotomaculales; family Thermotomaculaceae; genus DAINNF01. The sequence continues at coordinate 10,580 of DAINNF010000055.1, read as the reverse complement.
GCTTCCCACCGCGATGGCACTCACCGTTTTCTTGCTGAAGCGGCGAATGCCCACAATCCCGTTGAGGAAGGCCCCGATGAACGGCAGGAGCGGTATGAGCCAGATCAGTTTCATAAACATACCGTCACCCCTTCAATTCGTTCAGATGGTCGATCTGGACGGTTTCCTTGTTCTTGAACAGGGCCGCCACGATCGCCAGTCCGATGGCCACCTCGGATGCCGCCACGCACATCACGAAGATGGCGAAGATGTGTCCGGCGGGATTGTCGAACATCCGGGCGAATGCCACGAGGTTGATATTGGCCGCGTTCATCATCAGTTCCAGCGACATCAGCATGATCAGTGCGTTACGGCGAATCAGTACGCCGGTCACGCCGATGCAGAACAGGATGATGGAAAAGACCATGATATGTCCCATCGGTATCATGACTGCCTCCCTTCCCGGGTCAGCACAATGGCGCCCAGCATGGCCACCAGCAGCAGAACCGATGCAATTTCAAACGGCAGAATATACGTCGAATAGAGATTTCCCGCCACGGCTTCGGTGCTGCCCCCTTTGATGATGGCGTATACGCTGTCGGTGGCCGGGCCGAACGGGGTCTGGAAGAAGACCACCGCCAGGGTGATGACCAGGAAGGCCACCAGGCCCAGCGACACCAGCGTGTAGCGGTTGAAGAGCCGTAAGCTCTCCTCCTTGTGCAACGCCACCAGGAGCAGCATGAAGACGAACAGGACGATGATGCCGCCGGCGTAAACCACCAGCTGCACCGCCGCAATAAACTCCGCATCCAGCATGAGGTAGATGCCGGCCACCAGGATCATGGTGAGCAGCAGCGCCACCACCGAATGGACCGCGTTCTTGGAATACACGACCCCGACAGCGGTCACGCAGGTGATCCCCATGAGGATGTAGAGCATGTACTGGGCAAAGAAATTTACCAATGCGTCCATTCTCAGCTCCTCATTTCTTGTAGTCCACCTTCGGGGTGGGCTCGTACATCTTCTCTTTGTCGAACTTGAAGTCGTCCCGGCTGTACGTGGCCAGTTCATATTCGTCGTTCAACTCGATTGCGTCAAAGTTGCACGATTCCACGCACAGTCCGCAGAAGATGCAGCGGTCCATGTCGAAATCGTACGTTTCGGGATACCGTTGTTTGCGCCCTTCCTTTTTGCCCGGCGTAATGGCGATGACATTGGTGGGGCAGGCCCGGACACACATCATGCAGCAGATGCACTTGTCTTCGCCTTCCTCGTCTTTCAGCAATGTCAAACGGCCCCGGAACCGGGGGAAGGGGGTCAGTCTCTGTTTGGGATACTGGACCACCACGTTGCGCTTGAAGAAGTGCTTCATGGTGACGGCCAGACCCTTGATCAGGTCGGTGTAGATGAACGTTTTGAAAAAGTTGACAATACCTTTCATGTCGTCCCCCTTACACCAGTACCAGCAACGCGGTGATGAAAATGTTGATAAAAGCGACCGGGATGAAGAATTTCCAGCCGATGGCCATCAATTGGTCATACCGGTATCGCGGGTAGGTTGCCCGGATCCACAGGAAGCAGAACAGGCAGAAGCCCACCTTCATGGCGAACCACAGGAAGGACGGGATCGGCAGCCAGGCGAGGCCCGGCAGCGGCAGCCATCCGCCCAGGAACACCACGGTCGCGATGGAACTCACCACCACCATGTTGGCGTATTCGGCCAGGAAGAAGAATGCAAACTTCATCCCGGAATATTCGGTGTGGAAACCGGCCACCAGTTCCTGTTCCGCTTCGGGCAGGTCGTACGGTGCACGGTTGGTTTCGGCCACCGCGCAGACAATGTAGACGATGAAGCCCAGGATCTGGGGCACCACGAACCACACGCCCTTGATGCCGAATAGGGTGAAGTCGGCCTGGGCCTGCACGATGCCCCGCATGGACAACGTGTTGGCCAAAAGCAGCGGACCCACCAGCGACAGGGTGAGCGGTACTTCGTAGGATACGATCTGTGCGGCGGAACGGAGACCGCCCAGCAGCGGATATTTGGAGTTGGATGACCAGCCACCCAGCATCAGACCGTAAATGCCGACCGATGAAATGGCCAGCACGTAGAGCAACCCGATGTTGAGGTCGGAGATGATCATGGTGGTGGGTTCATCCAGCAGTCCGAAGAAGGTGGTCTCACTGCCGAACGGCACGGTCAGAAAACTGAGCAGTGCCGGGACAATGGCCACCGTGGGTGCCAGGAAGTACACCAGCTTGTCCGCCTTGGTTGGAATGATGTCTTCCTTGCCGAACAGTTTCAGGGCGTCGGCGATGGGCTGGAGGAGCCCCCAGGGTCCCACGCGCATCGGCCCGAGGCGAACCTGCATCAGGCCGATGACCTTCCGCTCGAAATAGGTCAGCATAAGCACCGTCAGGAGCACCACCACGAATACCAGGGCGATCTTGACGGTGGGCAATACAATATTGATGAATGTATAGTCCATAGTTCCCCCCTACCGGTCCACTTCGCCGAGCACGACGTCCAGGGTACCGATAATGGCCACTACGTCGGCCACCATGTGTCCTTTGGTCATGGGTTTCAGCCCCTGGATGTTGACGAAGGACGGTCCGCGTACCTTGAGGCGGTACGGGCCGGTTCCCTTGCCGTCGCTGATCAGGTAGTAGCCCAGTTCCCCCTTGGGTGCCTCGATACAGTGGTAGACTTCGCCCTTGGGCAGCTTCAGGGTCTTGGGTGTCTTGGCGACGAAGTCCCCTTCCGGCATGCCGTCCAGCGCCTGTTCCACGATGCGCAGGGATTGCCGCATCTCTTCGAGGCGAACCAGATACCGGGCGTAAGTGTCGCAACCGTCCTGGATTGCCATGTCCCAGTCGAACTCGTCGTATGCTTCGTACGGTTCGGCCTTGCGCAGGTCGATATGAACGCCGGATCCGCGGAGCATCGGACCGGAAAGGCCAAGATTGATGGCGTCTTCCGCTGAAATCACGCCCACGTTGGTGGTGCGCTTCAGCCAGATGCGGTTTCTGGTCAGCAGGGCTTCGTATTCCGCCATCCGGTCCGGGAAGATCTTGATGAAGTCCCGTACCTTCTGTTCGAACCCTTCCGGAATGTCGTCCTTGAGGCCGCCGTAGCGGAAGGTGGTGGTCAGCAGGCGTCCACCGGTGACCTGTTCAAACATGTCCAGGATGAATTCCCGTTCCCGGAAGGCGTACAGGAATACGGTCATGGCGCCGATATCCAGTGCGTGGGTCGCCAGCCACAACAGGTGGGAGGCGATCCGGTTCAGCTCGGTCAGCAGGGTGCGGAAATATTTGGCTTTCCGGGGCACTTCAATGCCGCCCAGCTTTTCCAGGGTTTCGATATAGCCCAGGTTGTTGGATACGGCCGCGATATAGTCCAGCCGGTCGGTGAGATTCAGGCCCTGGAGATAGGTGAGGTTTTCCGCCATTTTCTCCACGCCGCGGTGCAGGTAGCCCACCACCGGGTCCAGGTCCACGATGGTCTCGCCGTCCAGTTTCAGCTTGAGCCGCAGAACCCCGTGGGTACTGGGATGCTGTGGCCCCATGTTCAGTTCAATAATTTCTGACTTAAACATCACGCATCCTCACTGAATTTCCGGACCATGCGTTGGGTGTACGCTTCATTGCCCGCGTTTTTGGCCAGTTCCTTGCGCAACGGATGGCCTTCCCAGTCATCCGGCAGCAGGATGCGCGTGAGCCCTTCCCGGCCGCTGAACGGAATGCCCATCAGGTCCCAGGCTTCCCGTTCGTGGAAATCGGCGGTCTGCCAGATTCCCATGACCGAAGGGGCCGCTTCCCCGTCATCCAGGAATACCTTCACCCGCAGGCGGTGGTTGGCGTCCATGGAATAGAAATGGTAGGAAAGGCCGAACCGTTTCGGTGCGTCTTCCCATTCGCTGTAGTCCACGGAGGAGATGTCGGACAGATAGTCGTATCCGGCATCACGGACAGCCTGCATGGCCTGCAGGAATCCGTCTCCGTTTTCAATGACTACCGTGAATTCGCCGGAAGCCACCCAGGATTCCACCGCACGGTCCCCCAGCTTCTTCAACAGATCTTTCATCCAGTCCTTGTGGGCGGGGGTTCTTTCCTGTTCTTCGATGCTGGGTTTGGGTGGTGCGGCGGGTTTGGGTTTATCTGAGGCGGGCTTGGCGGTTGCGTCCGGCATTGTCGGTTTCTTTTCTTCCGTCATGCCTTCACCTCGTCTTCTATTTTCTTATACTTGTCCCTGAGGGAGGACTGCATGATCTTGTCCTGCAGCCGCATGAAGCCGTACAGCAATGCTTCCGGCCGCGGCGGACAACCGGGGATATAGACATCCACCGGAATGATCTTGTCCACGCCCTGCAGGGTGGCATATGAATCGAACAGACCACCGGAATTGGCGCATGCCCCCATGGAAATCACCCACTTGGGTTCCGGCATCTGGTCGTACACTTTACGGACCACCGGCGCCATCTTCAGCGTGACGGATCCTGCGACAATCATCAGGTCGGACTGTCGCGGGGTGGCCCGGAAGATGCCGGCCCCGAACCGGTCGATATCGAACCGGGCCGCACCGGTCGCCATCATTTCAATGGCGCAGCAGGCCAGGCCGAATGTCACCGGCCAGAGGGATGATTTCCGTGCCCAGTTGAAGACCTTCTCCACCCGGGTGGTGATCAGGAACTGGTCAACGGCTCTCTGTGTTATTCCCACTCCAACGCCCCCTTTTTCCACGCGTACGCGTACCCGAAGATCAGAATGATCAGGAATATGGCCATTTCCACGAACCCGAACAACCCCAGTGCCCGGTATTTCACCGCCCATGGGTAGAGAAACACCGTTTCCACGTCGAAGATCAGAAAGATCACCGCCACCACGTAGTAGCGCACGTGGAAATTCCGTTCCGGTTCGCGGTCCACCTCAATGCCGCACTCATACGGTGACAGTTTGGATTTGCTGTATTTCGACGGCCGGAAGTACTTGGCGATTGCCAGCGTAACCAGCGGAAATAGCAATCCGATCACCAGAAAAATGAGTAATGGGATGTACTGCGACTTAGACAAGACATACCCTCCTTTACCCTTAGTTCAACGCGTGTGCAGTCCTTACGCTTATATCATATTTCGCATATAATCGCAAAGACTAAAGCGACACACTGAATGCCCGCAACCCTTGCCAGTTCTGAGTTTTGGCTGATCGCGGCAAAGAGCCGGAATGGCGAATTTTCACAAAACAGAGTGCGTTCGGTGCGGCCGGGTCTGGACATGTGTTCAGTGGAACATCGACCGGTTCCTTGCGGAGCACGGCTGTTGTGATTACAATGTTCAGACCGGGTTGATGAGACCCAGGGAGGAACGATGAAAATTACGGTGATTTCCGATATCCACGCCGATCTCGGCAAACTGACCCTGGCGGCACCGGTGCTGGCTGACAGCGATGTGCTGGTGGTGAGCGGGGATTTGACCCGGCACGGTGACCCGGATGAGTTGAAGGACGTGGTGTCCCGTCTGAAGGCGGTGAATGAAAATTTGATGGCCATTCCGGGGAATATGGACGGTGCCCACAGTGTTCAGCTGCTGGAAGACCTGGGTGTCAGCCTGCATGGCGTCAGCCGGACAGTGGAGATGGTCCGTTTCGCGGGGGCGGGCGGGTCCATGCAGACGCCGTTCGGTACGCCGTTCGAATTGCCGGAATCCGAAATCGTCGCCCTGCTGGAAAAGGCGTTGGAAGGACCGGCTGAACGCCGGGTCGCGGTGTGTCACAATCCGCCTTATGGCACGAAGGTTGATCGGGTGATGCTGGGGCGTCATGTGGGCGGTCGCCGGATTCGGGCATTCGTGGAAAAGGTGAAACCGGACGTGTTTCTGTCCGGGCATATTCATGAGTCGGCGGGTGTAGACCGGATCGGGGATACCGTTCTGGTGAATCCGGGACCGTTCCGGCGGGGCGGTATCGGTCTGGTGACCATTCCGGAAAAGGGACCGGCTTTCGGGGAGGTGGTCACGGTATGACCCGAAGCCGCAATCATGAACAGGAACCGGCAAAGATCCGCGGCATGTTCAACCGGATCGCGGGTTCCTATGACCTGTTGAATCACCTGTTCAGCTTCAACATTGACGCGCTGTGGCGTCGGCGGACCGTGAAGGCCGCAGCGGATCTGCAGCCTGCAATCATCCTGGACGTGGCCGCAGGTACGTTCGACCTGTCATTGGCGTTTTCACGGAGGTTTCCGGATGCCACCGTCCTGGGACTGGATTTTGCCATTGAAATGCTGACCCGCGGACTTCCCAAGCTGAAAGACCGGGCGGTTGTACCGGTGAACGGTGACGGGATGCGGTTGCCGATTCGGGACCAGTCGGTGGACATCGTGTCCATTGCCTTCGGTATTCGCAACCTGGTGAACATGGAAGCGGGCCTTCTGGAGTTCCACCGGGTATTGAAGCCGGGCGGACGTTTGCTGGTGCTGGAATTCACCCCCAACCGAAATCCCCTGTTCCGGTTTTATTCCGGCGTGATCATGCCCCTGGTGGGCCGCCTGGTTTCCCGCGACCGGGACGCGTATGCCTATCTGCACCGTTCCGTCCAGGCGTTTCCCGGAGCGGAACGGTTGAAGGAGATGCTGGAAGCGGCGGGCTTTGATGATGTATCCTATCAGAAGATGACCATGGGCATATCGGCACTGCATATCGGCAACAGGAGGTGAGGGATGACCGAAACAATCGCGAACCTGAACCTGCAGGTACTGTTCGACAATCCGGATGATTCCAATCGGGAGGCGGGCTGGGGTCTGTCTTTTCTGTTGAATGGTTCCGTGCTGCTGGATACGGCGGAAAACGGGGAACTGCTGATGGCAGGCATGCAGCATTTTAATGTGGACCCGGTTCAGATCGAGCATGTGGTGATCTCTCATGATCACTGGGACCATACCGGTGGCCTGTCCACGTTCCTGAAGCGGCATCCGTCCCCTGCCGACCTCACCATCTGGATTCCGGCTTCCAGTTCGTCCGATCTGATTACCTTGGGGGAGAGTCTCGGTTCCGAGGTGCGCTTGTGCCGGGAGACGGAACAGATTCTGCCCGGTTTCCGGGTTACGGGCGAGATGATGGGGACCTGGTGCGGCCGTCCGCTGGCGGAACAGGCCCTGCTGGTGGAAGGGGCCAACAGCTTTGCCATGTTCACGGCGTGTGCTCATCCCGGTGTGGAAACCATGCTGGAGGCGGCTGTGCGGATCACAGGGGGGAAGAAGCCCTTTGTTATGGCGGGTGGATTTCACCAGAAGGACGAAGACCCGGGAGCGGTTGCTGCCCTGTGCAGGTGGATAGAGGCGCAGGGAGTGCAGTGGGTGGCGCCGACGCATTGTACCGGGCTGGATGCGATATCGGTGTTCAGAGAGGTGTTCGGAGACCACTGTCTCTCGCTGGGCCGTCTGGCGGAACGGTCCTTTCAACTGGAGTAGGCAGCTTCAGGTGACGAGGAAACGGGAGACGTACCAGTTGATCATGGGGTCGCCCCACAGATAGGCGATCACGGTTCCCACGGCCAGGAAGCAACCGAACGGAATCTCGTAGCGCCTGCCTTTTCTCAACACATAAATCAGGAAGAGTCCCACAACGGTTCCCATAACTGCGGCGATCATCAGGGCGAGAAAGGCCTTGATACCCAGAAAAGTCCCCATCAGGGCAAGCATTTTGACATCCCCCATCCCCATGCCTTCAATCCCTTTGAGTTTCAGGTACACCCAGGCGAGCAGATAGAGACCGCCCGCTCCTGCGACCCCGACGAGGGCGGATTCCAGCAGTGTCCGGTCTGTTGCAAACCAGGCGAACGCTAATCCGACCGGAATGAACCAGAGGGTAATTTTGTCCGGGAGTATCCGTTCGTGAAGGTCGGTGAAGAAGAGGATGAGCATCAGGGAACCGAGCACAACAAATTCAGCGGTTTTCACCGTCAGTCCAAACCGGTAGACGGCATAGCCGAAAATGAAACCGGCGGTCAGTTCCACGAAGGTGTAACGAAACGTGATGGGGTTTCCACATCCGGAACATTTTCCCCGGAGCACGAGCCAGCTCAACACCGGGATGTTTTCATACCATGGGATCAGCCGTTCACAGGACGGACAAAAAGACCGGGGGCGCACAACCGACTTTCCGATCGGAAGCCGATAGATGCAGACATTGTAGAACGACCCGAAAATCAGGCCGAACAGGGAGGCAATGGTAATCAGGCTACTTGACCCACTCAGATTCATTCTGTTCGTTCAGTGTCAGTGCGGTGATGTCGTTGGGGAATTGTCGTCCCGTGCTTGGAGGCGTTACCGTAATGGTGAAAGCCTGACCCCCGTCTGATACCGTTACAGACATGTCAAACATGATATCCGAATGATGCCGGTATGCCGGGTACAGGGCGGTCAGGTTATCGGCACCATCGATTGTGCCGTCATTACCGTAATTGTTGTGTTCCTGGTAGTAAACCTCCATGGCGGAAGACAACGTCGCGGCCTCTTCTCTGGCGGATCGCATGAACGCACGTCCCTGAGCTCCCAGATAGGCGGGAATCGCGATAGCCGCCAGTATGCCGATGATGGCAACAACAATCAACAGTTCAGTCAATGTAAAGCCACGCTGTTTCATTGAATCCTCCTTCTTCCCTCACCGTTATAATCGTGATCATAATATGGCAGATAGCCGGGAAAAAAGCAAGTTTTGCAGGAAGCAGAACGCGCTTATGTCATTCACATTCACTGGAGGAACAGGTGACCCGGGTTGTCTACCTGTAGTACCATGACTGGACAGGCGGTTCATGTTCAATTGAAACGGGGGCGAGGTGAAGATTACCATAGACGGCAGAATCTCCAGAGTTCCGGATTTTCTGATTGTGGGGGCGCCGCGATGTGGAACAACGGCTTTGTATCAATATCTGTGCTCCCATCCGGGCGTATTCATGCCCGCCGAAAAGGAACCGCTTTTTTTTACCGGTTACCCGAAGACACTGAAAACGTATCTGTTTGACGGGACGGACACGTATCATTGGATGACAACGGAACTGGCCGAGTATGCGGCTCTCTTTGAACCGGCACGGGATAATCAGATAACCGGAGAAAGTTCCACCTGGTATCTGTCACACCATGAAACCGTGATACCGACCATTCGGGATGTATACGGAGAAATGGCGGATCAATTGAGCATCATCATCATGCTCCGCAATCCCGCGGAACGGGTTTGGTCCCACTGGAATCTCAAACGGGGCAGCGGTCGTGAGCCCCTGTCATTTGAGTCGGCAATTCAATCCGATACGATTCGGGAGCGGATTGAAAACGGATTTTCCCCTTCATACAACTACTTACGGTTCAGCCGGTATTGTGAAGATGTTGCGGCATGGGTTCATGCATTTCCCCGGACCCGGGTGTTCATTTATGAAGAATTTTACCGGAATCTGGATGCGGAAATGCTTTCGCTGCTGGACTTTCTGGGGATAGCGCCTCACCCCAAGATGCAGACGGGAAAAACGGTCAATACCTCCGGTCAGCCCCGCAACGCAATCGCGGCGCGGTTGCTTCGGGTTCTGATTTCCGACTCTTTCCTGAAAGAGATGCTGAAGTGGGTACTCCCTGTAAGATGGAGAAAGAATCTGAAACGGGCAGCCCAGGGTTCTCTTCTTCACAAGCAGCCTCTTAAACCGGATCTGAAGAACATGCTGATGGAGCAGTACATGGAAGATATTGCCAATCTGGAGAGGTTGCTGGACCGTTCCCTCGACATCTGGCGGACGGAGTCCACGTCATGAAGATCTGTCTGGTGTGTTCCTCCGGCGGTCACCTGGTGGAGTTACACAGGTTGAAGGCTGCCTGGGAGGAATATGACCGGTTCTGGGTCAGTTTCTCCGGATGCGACACCGATATTGTGTTGAAAGATGAACGTGTCGTTACGGCGTATCATCCTACCAACCGGAATCTGTGGAATCTGATTCGAAATGCTGGTGTCGCGTGGCGCGTGCTACGTCGCCGGCGACCGGACATAATTATTTCAACCGGTGCGGGAATTGCGATCCCGTTCTTCTATCTGGCGAAGCTGTTCGGGATTCCGACGGTTTATGTGGAGTCGTTTACCCGGATTCACAGCCTGTCTCTAACGGGGAGAATTGTGTACCCGATTGCCGGACGGTTTCTGGTTCAATGGCCGGAATTGGCGGAACGTTGGACGAAAGCGGAGTATGGGGGGCAGGTCCTGTGAAGGTGTTTGTGACGGTTGGACTGGAGCGGAAACCGTTCGTTCGACTGGTCCGATTCGTGGATATTGCGATTGCGGCCGGTCTCCTGCCGGAAGATACTCTGTTTCAGGTGGGACATACCACTGTCAAACCAATGGGATGCAGAAGTGTAGATTTTCTGTCCCATGATGAGATGATTCGGACAATTGATACGTGCGATTTTGTGATTACCCATGCCGGTGTGGGGACCGTTCTGCTCTGTCTGGATCTGGGTATTAAACCGCTGGTGGTGCCCCGGTTGGCAAAACTCGGTGAACATGTGGACAATCACCAGATGGAATTTGCGGATCGGATGGGGAAACAGGAACTGGTACATGTGGCGCGTG
>DAINNF010000054.1:0-15670 GCA_036736005.1 Acidobacteriota bacterium | reverse complement strand
TAACAGTAGCGGACCGCGAAACGCTCTCGCTGGGAGACAAAACGCTGGAGTTCATTCTGACTCCCTGGGTCCACTGGCCGGAAACCATGGTCACCTATCTGCAGGAAGATAAGATTCTGTTCCCCTGTGACTTTTTCGGTGCTCACCGGGCAGCCAGCAATCTCTTTGTGACGAATGAATCCAAAGTCCATTATGGTGCAAAGCGGTATTATGCCGAAATCATGATGCCGTTCCGGGTTCTGATCCAGAAGCACCTCAAGACGCTGGACGCATATGATATCGACATGATCGCACCCAGTCACGGTCCGGTTTATGACCGTCCCGAGTTGATTCTGGATGCATACCGGGACTGGACGTCCAATGACGTGAAGAACAAGGTTCTGATTCCATTTGTTTCCATGCATGGCAGCACGCGCATGCTGGTGGAACACATGATCAGTGCACTGATTGACCGGGGCATCAAAGTAAAGGTGTTCAATCTGACCAACGCGGACATGGGCGAATACGCGATGGAACTGGTGGATGCCGCCACTGTGCTGTTCGGTACACCGTTTGTGCTGGTGGGTGCCCACCCGGCAGTTGTGTATGCCGCCTACTTTACCGGGGCACTCCGAGCCAAGGTGAAACACGTGGGAATCATGGCTTCGTACGGATGGGGCGGCAAGGTCGTGGACCAGCTGAAATCCCTGATTGAACCGGTACGGGCCGAGCATTTTGAACCGATCCTGTCCCGGGGATTGCCGGATAAGGAAATGTTCCCGAAACTGAACGAGTTGGCCGACTTGATCGCCCAGCGACACAGAGAACTGGGCATTCTCAACTGATCACATTATCCGCGGGGCCTCGGCCCCGCATTTTCTTTACAGACCGAATTCCTTTCGAAGCTGGATCACGCGCTGACGGGTAATCCCCAGTATCCGGCCTGTCTTGCTGTTGTTGTAATCTGTTTCTTCCAGTATCTTGTGCAGATACCGTTTCTGGAACGCCTTGGTCGCCTGCTTCAGCTCACCACCGAATGAAACTTCCACCGGATTGACGTATTCCGGCAGATGTTCCGGCAGTATCTCCGGAGATTTACCGGAATTCACCAGAGATGCCATCAGGATGTTCTGCAGTTCCCGGACATTGCCCCGATAAGCATGCTGCTGAATCAGTGCTTCTGCCGCAACGGACAGCTGTTTCCCCTGTCCACCGTCCAGATTCGCCAGAAAATGGGTGCAAAGCAACGGAATATCTTCCCGCCGTTCGTTCAGTGGAGGCAATGTGATGGTAAAGCCGGAAATTCGATAATAGAGATCCTCCCTGAATTCTCCACTCCTGATACCGGTTTCAAGGTCCCGGTTGGTGGCGAACAGGAATCTTGCATCGACCGTACGGGATTTTGTTTCTCCAAGCCGATAAAACTCCCTTTCCTGCAGGACACGGAGCAGCTTGACCTGGGTCGTTAGCGGCATTTCACCGATTTCATCCAGAAACACCGTGCCGCTTCCGGCCGCCTCCAGCAATCCCTGTCGGGATCCGACCGCACCGGTGAATGCGCCTCTGGTGTGGCCGAAAAGTTCCGATTCGATGAGGTGTTCCGGAAGCGCGGCACAATTCACCGCCAGAAAAGGCCGGTTCTTCCTGTCGGAACAGAAATGGATCGCCCGGGCGGCAAGCTCTTTTCCGGTACCGCTTTCTCCCCGGATGAGTACCGGGAAAGGAAAACCGGAGGCCCTACCGATCTCATCCTTCAATTCCCGGATCGGTTTGCTCTGTCCCACAATCATGGCCAGGTATGGACAACGATCTGTGGTTTCCGTCAACTGCTCGGCAATGCGTGGAATACCGACACCGGCCAGTGTATCCACCATCAGCTGGAGCACGGCCCGGCTCTGATCGTCCGGAACCGACTCGGCTTCAAGAAACAACGACCCTCGACTGTCGCGAACCAGCGGACGTTCCTCATCAGAAAATCCGGGTTCCCACTGACGCAGTCGCAACGCACCGGTTCCGAGCCAATCTCCGATTTCGTTCAATACCGTGTCGAAACTGGCCGGCTCCCGCTCCCGGGCATGCCGAACCAGACGCGTCAGCATCTCCATAAATCGGGGAACCAGCATTCCTCTCCGTCTTTCAACCAGGTGTTTCTGAAATGCCCGGGCAAATTCCCGGTTGAATTCAGCCGCTGAGCGCCATTCCGACTCCAAGACCGATTCGTCCACCAGTGAACATAGTTCCGGATACCGGTCCAGAAGCCAGATACGCGAGAACATCCTGAACTGGACATGACCGGTTTGATCCAACCGGTTGAACAGGTCCACCACATGGGCCAACGGCTGATCGTCTGCGAGACATTCCAACACCGCCACATATCGTTCGTCATCTTCCCCCAGTTCCATATTTCGCAGTCTGGACAGGGTATCCCGAAGACCTTTACCATCGCCCGATCGACGGAGCAGGTCCGCCCGGAGAAGCTCCCGCTGAATACGCCAGGGGATTTCATCTCCGATGGATTCACCCAGGCATTGCAGCTCCCGTTCGGCCTCATCCAGTCTTCCTAGTCCAATCTGGACACTGACACGCATATAGTGAATACCCGGCATTTCATTGGTGAAACCGTTGTCACGGGCCAGTTTTTCCGCTTCATCCAGCGTAACGGCCGCTTCGGAATAATGGGAGCGAAACGCCTGAATTTTCGCCAATGCCTTCAAATTGAACAGGGTATACAACTGGTTGCCTTCTGTCCGGTTACGTTTGAGATCCCGCCGGATCACATCCTCGGCCCGATCCAACCGACACAGATTGATGGCAACCATGGCCAGGTTGTAACTGACGGTATCGTACTGGAACTGATTTCCCAAAGATGCCTGCAGCTCCATGGCGGACAGGTAACAGGCTTCCGCCTCGATGAAATGCTGCCTTCTGAAATGGGCATTGCCGATCCGCTTGAGAATCAACGCCTGGCGGAACAGGCTGCCCTCGGAACAGGCCTGTTTCAACGCCTGCTTCAACATGGATAGACCCGCCTCCGGATTATGAATCAGTTCTGCGGCTCCCTTCATCTCCAACGCCAGCGAATCCCATCCCCGTTGATCGGCATATGATCCCAATGCAATTTCCAGTTCATCCAGTGAACTGTGCATCAGAAGATACTCAAAGCGGTGTTCCGGTTCCAGCGTCTCCGTTGCGATGGGTTCTCCCCGCTGAAACCGTCCAAACTGCAGGGCAGAACAGTCGAAACCGGCCTTCTCACAGATGTCAAACATCTCACTGACCATGCCGGCCTTCAACAGTGCGTCCGCCGCCCAGGGCAGAACCGGGCCCGGGATCCGGTTTAGAGACAGAAACGTTTGCGCCGCCCTGTCATACTGCTGCGCATGCCAGTAGAGAAGACTGCGTACGACCGGGTTCAACCCGTCATTCTCACCGGACAACATCACACAACCCGGATCCGGGTGTTCGTCAAGCAATTCGATCAACGATTCCCGGGAATCGGGTCCCTTCCTGATCATGGCAAGGATCCTGTCGGATATGTTTTCCAGATCTGCACAGTCACATGGCAATGGACAGTTTCCGGAACCCACAAGCCCCTTTCTCTGCTGCAAGTCATCATTCGCCTTCCCGCTCTTGCGCAACTCCTGAATGAAGACCGGGGGATGTGCTGTGTTTTTCACGCCCGCTCCCAACTGTTCCATCAGGAGCAGGAACAGCGCCAACGTATTGTCCGCCATCCGTGCCGCTGCCGCGGACCGTGCCAAGAGATGGAAATGGGACAGAACCGAACTGGTAACCTGTATGCCGGAACTGACCCGTGGATTCCAGACCGCTGCAATGCCGCTCTCCAGCCAGTCATCCCAACGCGAAGCAAACGGTTCGTCCGTCAGAACGACAAGCCGGAGTGCAAAGACAGTTGAAATCCGGCGAAACGACTCGAACGATTGAGGATCGAGCGTCTCTTCATGGACCGCGAAACAGGTTGATTCCTTCGGGACATGGGAAGATTTCGTCCATTCATCCAGTTCTTCAAACAGAGATTCCGGTGTCGCCAACCGTTCAGAACCGAAAACCGGCAGCTGGAAATGCGGATGGGTACGCGCAAACCGATCATAACAACCGAACGGAATAGAAGACGTTTCCGTGCAGTCCAGCAGGGTATGCGTGTGAGCCGTCCATGCGGACCACAGAGGACCGGACCGGAGGAGAAGCGTTGTCGAGGGATCCGAAACCTCCCCCGGATTTTCAAATTCAAACGTCATCAGATGCCAGTCCGGTTCAACTGAATCGCAGGCTTCCAGAATGCGCCATTTGAAATGGATCAGACTCTGTTCATCACCTGTCAGACCATCAATCGCCCGGGTAACGGGCCGGGGATAATTCTGAAGCAGTTCTTCCAGGTGTTCCGAATCGTCCAGTTCCTCCCGCATCGTCAGCAGACTTCTCAAGACGGACCGCATCCGGGCACAAAATGCGACTTCTTCAAACGGTATGCGATCAACATGCTCCGGAGGAATAAACAGCCAGCCTGAACGGGTAACCTGAACCAGACGGGGATCCATGCGGGACGGCATCCATCCGGCCTCTTTACAGGCCAACCCTGCATTCACAAGTTGCACGGCGTAAGACAACCCATCCGACAGGGGGACGCGGCCCCGGCCTTCCAAGGCGGGAATACCGGGTTCCAGTCGGTTATCCAGAAAAAAGAGATGGCGAAAACTCATGTATGCGTCAGCAGACGATCATAATCCGGCAGCTTCCACAGATCCCTGGCTGTTTCGGCTTCCAGAAAATCGACCGTCTCCCGAATTTCCTCCATTAACGGGACCAGATTGGTCCGACAGTACAGCGCCCGGCTCGCGGCTTCCTCCAGACCCTGCAGTTCGGTACATTCTCTCTCCAATCGCACACAGTCGTTATCCAGCTTTTTCACGGACTCCCGGTAGCGCGTCAATACGGACGCTTCCAATGCCTCCAGATCGGACAGCTGGATTGCCAACGCCGGACGAACATCCTTCTTGATCAACTTCTGCAATGTTCTGGCTTCAATCTCCAGGACGTTTGCATACTGGTCCAGCTTGATTTCATATCGGGCATCCAGTTCCGTCTGCGTCAATACACCGGTATCCAGAAGGAAACGGTATTCTTTTTCATTGGTAAAAGCCGCCTTCAGGGCATCCGGAGCGGAATCATAATTGGACAGCCCCCTCCGCTGTGCTTCCGTCTGCCATTCACGGCTGTAACAATTGCCGTTGAACACAACCCGATGACAGGAGCCCAATGTCTCCGACAGGGCGCTCAAAACCGCCGATTCCAGCTCCAGTCCACTTTCCCGCTTCTGTACAATCAAACGGGTCAGATCATGAAGACTCTCCGCTACAGCAGCGTTCAAAACCGTGTTGGGAAATCCCAACGCCTGGGTTGCACCAACCGCACGGAACTCGAATTTGTTCCCGGTAAACGCCAACGGGGATGTCCGGTTCCGGTCGGTGTTGTCCTTTTCAATCTGGGGAACATAACGCAGACCCGCCTCGATAACCCCGCTTTGCTCCAGCTCTTTCAGACTGCCGGATTTGAGATTGGACAATACCTCTCCCAGCGCCGAACCCACAAACACCGACATGATGGAGGGAGGCGCCTCATGCCCGCCCAAACGGTGGTCATTTGAAGCGGATGCCACGCATGCACGGATGAAAACCTCATGCCGGTGAACCGCATTGATAAACGCCACCAGAAAGCACAGAAACCGCATGAATTCTTCAGGCGATCGACCGGGACTGTAATAGTTGGTGCCCCGGTTGTCCGAGATGGACCAGTTGTTGTGCTTGCCGCTTCCGTTCAGTTCCTTGAACGGTTTCTCGTGGAGCAGCAGTGCAAACCCATGCTGGATGGCTTTTCGTTTCAACATCATCATGGTCAACTGGTTGTGATCCGCCGCAATATTGACCGGTTCATACACCGGTGCGATTTCATACTGGCACGGAGCCACTTCGTTGTGACGGGTTTTGCATGGCACGCCCAGACGGTACAGCTCCATTTCCACATCTTCCATGAAGGCCTTCACCCGGGGTGGTATGCTGCCGAAGTAATGATCGGACATTTTCTGTCCCCGCAACGGCTGCGCACCAATCAGCGTCCGGCCGGTCACCATCAGATCTTCCCGCTGAAAACAGATTTCCCGGTCAATCAGATAGTACTCCTGCTCAGCGCCACTGGTCACATGCACCCGTTGAGGCACCGGCAATTCCAGTGTTTCCAGTAATTCACAAACAGCTTCTTCTAGAACCTGGGTGGATCGAATCAGCGTGGATTTCTTGTCCAGTGAATCGCCGTTGTAGGAGAAAAAGACTGACGGGATACACAGCGTATTGGTCTTGGTCCCGTTCACAATGAAACACGGGCTGACCGGGTCCCAGGCGGTGTATCCACGCGCCTCAAATGTGGTCCGTGTACCGCCACTGGGAAGGGATGAAGCATCCGGCTCTCCCTGTATGAGCTCACTGGCAAAAAATCGTTCAATGGGAATCTGTCCGTCATGAAACTGGAGAAATGCGTCGTGCTTTTCCGCAGTCTGCCCGGTCAATGGGTGAAACCAATGGGTATAGTGGGTGGCATTGTTTTCCATTGCCCACTCTTTCAATGCGTGGGCGATAGACTCCGCCACATGCACCGGCATCGGTTCACCCTGCTCAATGGTGTGCTTGAAACGGCAGAAAATATCATATGACAGTTTCTCCCGCATGACCTTTTCGTTAAACGTGAGGCTGCCGTAGATGTCCGATATCTTCATCGGCCCATCTCCTGTGCAGTCACCTGCGGTTGTCTGGGTATGGGATCGGATTTCTTTCCGCATCCTACACACACCAACAGCAACACCAATGCTGTCAAGCAGATACTGAAAATACGCACATTTGCCTCCCTGGGAAATTTGACCGTATGATACCGCATCAACAGTCCCGTTTCAAAGGGCAAATGCCATTCATCGGACGGCAGGGTTTGAATCCGCTGCCAAACCTCCCTCAGGACAGAAAAACAGGGGGGCCGGCTTGCCCCCCTGTTTGCTGCACGTTGTCAGATGGATCGTTTACTCTTTGATCACACCCTTCTTTTTCAGCTCTTCATACCATTCAGGGCGAAGATGTTTGATCTCTTCCACCGGCATCTTCCCGTCAATGAAGGTATGGTCCAGCGGATAGATATCCGGATTGAAAATCACGAAAAAGAAGTGCCAGACAAAAATCGCCAGTGTCGCAAGGATGGCCTCATAGAAGTGGATGGTCTCGGAAACCTTGATCATCCAGCCCGGCATGAACTGAACCGAAAATTCCGGGAACCAGAGGATCAGACCCGTCAGGATCATCACCAGCGTACCCCAGATCAGGGCCAGGTATTCCATCTTTTCCATATAGGTGACTTTACCGAAGCGGGGCCGTTCCTCGGTGCCCAGCATGATGTACCGCATGTTGTGCTTGAACAGCCGGATATCGCTGGGTCGGGGCAGCATGGCCAGGAATGCTCTGCGGTCCGCTTTCCCCATGATAATCCGGATAATGTGAGCCAGGAACAGGCCGATCATGATCACACCGGCGATCCGGTGAACCAGGGCCCGGACCGGTTCACTCATCCAGGAAACCAACCCCTGTATCCATTCGATATGACTGAATCGCAGCGCAAATCCCGTCACCACCAAAGTGAAGAACGCCAGCAGATTGATGGTATGCAGAATGATCTGACCGCGGGACATCCGCTGAACCATTTCTTCCCCCCGGCGCTTCCGCCAGGCCCTTCGGGCTGCCCCGAGCCAGGTCAGGAAATTGTGGAGCAGCATACCGCCGATCACCAGAAGAATGAGCCAGACATATGCCTGTTTGACAAAGAAGTTGATGGTATTGCCGGTCTTCAGGCTGGACTTGTGGTCATAGCTGGTTGCAAACGTCTTGTCCGCGCCCGGATGGCAGGAGCCACACGTGGATGCCACCTGGTTTTCGTTTGTGGACGACCGGGGATCACTGGAACGCAGAATATGGTGTGTTGTGTGACAGTCAATGCAGGTTGCCGCGTCTTTGCTTCCCTTGGCATTGGCCATGGAATGATAACTGTCCCGGTATGTGGAACCGATATAGCTGTCCAGCCCGTACCGTTGGATCAGGCGCTTGTCCTCATGACAGGAAAGACAGATTTCCTCTGCCACCCGCAACTTGCTGGTATAGGCATCGGGACTGTTCGTGGGCAATACGAGATGCGAGTTGTGACAGCCGGCGCAGGTGGGAGATTCTTCCCATCCCTTCCGAACACCTTCAGCGTGAACACTTTCGTCGTACAGGCCCGCGACTTCCCCATGACACCGGCCGCAAGTATCACTCAGGTTACTGCGGGCCGTACGGGATTTCTCATTGGTGCGTTTGAGGATATCATGCGCACCGTGACAGTCCGCACAGGTGGCCGCCACCCGCCCCGATTCATCCACCACGCTGTGGTGTGCACTCTGCCGGTAATGGGCAATGATACTGTGCTGGGGCGGCAGATTCCGGAACTGGGAAACATCCGGCCGGATTTCCCCTTCCGCCAATGACAATTCATCGCGGTTGGCATGACACCGTCCACACATCTGCAGCATGGCATCGCCGTTTCCTACAATGGAGTTTTCCGGATCCAGTTCATGAATCCCCGTGTGACATTGGGTGCACCGCAATTCGGCATGCAGACTGCCTGCAAGATCCTCGACTTCCTGAGGATGACAGTCCTCGCAGGACACCGGTTTCAGATTCAGCGGGTGCTCATCGATATTCTCATCCGCACCTGCATGACAATCCGTACAGGACAGAAATCCGTGTACGGATGCCTCGAAAGCCGGCATGTTGACCGATGGTTCCCCATCAGGCCCGTGACAATCTGCGCAGTCAAACTGAGCAAACGCGGGCAGCCCCAGCGCAAATGCCACCAGCCATGCCGCTATAAACCATTTCTTCATGTGACTCCCCCGTTCGGGTATGACCATTTGAATTGTGTTTCAGAAAGTTGACCAGGTTACCCCCACACCGCACCATCCCGCACTTGCACATATTCTAAAATAGAGTGTCCCAAAATTCCACAATCTTGTGCAATCTATCACGCATATTATTTGTCCGGTCATTTTCCCTACCCTCCCCCTGTGGTATTTTTCAACACCAAAGTCGATGAGCTTACCTCCCGTTACCCTTGACAACAGCGGCATACCGCGCCGGTCTTTCAATTGAAAGCCAGTCAAACGCAAAAAAGCTGATATAATGCGCATACATTCAATTGGAGAGACAAAAGGGCATGTATCAAGCAACCGTTCCTGAGCGGTATCTGTTCCGAAGTCTCACGTCCAGAACCGACCGAAGCGGATGACCGCTTCCGAAAACGGACTGACGAGATGATAAGTAAGCGTGTTGGTATATGCTCATATTTTTATATGACAGATTGTGAAATACTGGTACAATATCCAGGAACAAGAGTTTGGGGGGGACATGACGGACAAAACAGTCATTCGGTTCACGCTGAATGAGCGCATTCAGCACTTCCTCGTATTTGCGGCTTTCCTGATCCTGTTTCTATCAGGATTTTCACTGAAATATGGCACATCGGAAGCGGGGGGATTCCTGATCAAACTCATGGGCGGCATGGGCAGCCGCACCCTGATTCACCGGTTGGGCGCCATTCTCCTCATGGTGACGGGTGTATACCACATCATCTACATGGTCGCCACATCCCGCGGACGGGACCAGGGACGCGCACTGGCTATCCGGAAAACCGATCTGACCAACATTCGGATTTCATTTCGAAATATCTTTTCAAAGGAAAAAACAGCCATACGAAGCGGACGGTATACAACACGCCAGAAATTTCAATACTGGCTTGTATTCTTCGGATCGGCCTCCATGGTGATTACCGGGTTGTTCATGTGGTTTCACGACCAGACAATCTCGTTGTTTTCAACTGCGGCCTGGAATGTGCTCCATGTGTTGCACAGCCAGGAAGCCATGCTGGTCTTCCTGTTGATTCTCATCTGGCACCTGTACGACGTTCATCTCCGGGACGCGTTTCCCATGGACGGGTCCTGGCTGCATGGTCGGATTACTGTGGAAAGACTCAAACGGAATCACCCGCTTGAATATGAAAAACTGATGGACACCGAGGTCAACGATGAAACAGACTAACATCCGTTTTCTGCTCATCCCCATCCTGCTCATGACCGCCACGTCCATCTACGCGCAGGGTGTCATCCGGAAATGTATTATCTGCCACCAGAAACCGGACCTGGTGAAAGAACTGCCCAGTGGGATTCAGGTTTCGGTAACCGTGGACAAGAAAGAGTTGCGGGAATCCGTGCACGGGAATCTCAAATGCCAGGACTGTCACACGGATGTAACTGTCATTCCACACAAGGATATCGTCATTGGCAAAGTCAACTGCAGCCGGTGTCATTTCAATGGAAACAACATGGGCATCCCGGACAGCCCCATGTATGACCAGTTCTGGAACTCTGTTCACGGACAGAAACTCAAAGCCGGCGATCCAAAAGCACCCGATTGCCAGAACTGTCACGGTGGTCATAATGTACAGCCACCGGAAAATCCTGAATCCGGCGTCCACAAAACCAACATTCCCCAGACGTGCGGGACCTGTCATGAGGCCGTGCTGAAAGAATACTCCGGCAGTATTCACGGTGAAGCCATTTTGAAGAAAGGAATCACGAACGTACCGGTCTGCACCGATTGCCACGGACAGCATGATGTGTATTCGTCCGATATGTCCGTTTCCACAACCAGCAAACAGCATGTGCCGGACACCTGTAAAGCGTGTCATGAAGACTTCGCTCTGATGCGGAAGTTCAATCTGACCACCGAGCAGGCTGACACCTATACATCCAGTTTCCATGGCGTAGCACTGCAGTTCGGGGAAGTAACCGTCGCGAACTGTGCCAGTTGCCACGGTACCCATTCCATCCGCACCAAGGAGGATCCGAAATCTTCCATCAACCCGAAAAACATCCCTGAGACCTGCGGCAAATGCCATAAAGGTGCAAATGAGAACTTTGCAAAGGGAAAGATCCATCTGGATCCCACCAGGAAGGAATCGGGTCTTGTCTACTACATCTCCAATTTCTTTATCTGGCTGACCACACTGACCATGATCGCACTGTTCATACACATTTTCCTGGACCTGCGGCGACGGTTGAAAGAAGGGCGGAAATCAGTCCACGGCAAGGAGGGTGACCGATGAATATTGAAAAGGTCAAGGCACAGGTTTCTTCCCGTGTTGCCGATGCAGTTCTGAAGGATCTGGATAAGTCATTCGATCTGCCGAAAGGAAGAAAAGGGAGATCGCTCAGGCGGGAAATTGAAAACCTGGCATATCTTGAAATTGATCGGCTGGTCAGCGGTATGGCCAGCGAAATCGAGGAAAAGGTCCAACCCCGCGTGCGGGACCGTATCGCCACATTGCTGGAATCCGAACAGAAGCAGGAGGAACGGAAGTTCCGCCGGTTCAGCAAGAACATCCTGATTCAGCATTGGATCATGGCAACCAGTGTGATTATCCTGATCATCACCGGCATGCCGATCAAATTCGCAAACGCCGCCTTTTCTGCCATTATTCTGAAGATGATGGGGGGAATCGAGGTCAGTCGTTTCCTGCATCGACTGGCGGCCACCGGACTGATTTACGTGTCGATCTACCACCTCTTTTACATCATTTTCACAAAGGAAGGACGGCGCAACTTCAAGCTGATGCTCCCCTCGCTGAAAGATGCAAATGATGCCGTTACCAACATCAAATACTACCTGGGAGTCTCCAAGGAAAAGCCCCGTTTCGGACGGTATTCCTACATGGAAAAATTCGACTACTGGGCGGTCTACTGGGGATGCATCATCATGATCTGTTCCGGAACGGTTCTCTGGTTCAACAACTTCTTCATGCGGAATTTTCCCCTCATCGTACAGCACATCGCCAAGATCATGCACTCCGATGAGGCACTTCTGGCCACGCTGGCCATCGTGTTCTGGCATATGTACAACGCCCATCTGAATCCTTCCAAATTCCCGGCCAACATGGTGATCTTTACCGGTGAGCTGACGGAAGAGGAAATGCTGGATGAACATCCGCTGGAATATGAAGAACTGATGAGACAGGAAACAGGAGGTCACGATGAAGAGAACTAAACATATCGTCTGGGCTGTTCTGTTTGCACTGGCCATTCTCGTGGTTCTGCCCTCGGCCTATGTGAGCGTACGGACATCGGACCCCGAGTTCTGCCTGTCCTGTCATTATGAGAAACCCTTCTATGAATCGTGGCAGCAATCCACCCATTCCGACATCGCGTGCATCAAGTGTCATCCCAATCTCCGATACCGGATGCCATGGCTGACGTTCCGCTATATGACGGGCATGTACGACATGCAGGTACATGCAAATGTCCAGACGGATACCTGCCTCAGCTGTCATGACCAGGAAAAACTGTTCACGGAACCGGTTGAGCTGGCCGACCAGAAATCCTTCAGCCATCAGCAGCACCTGAGCGAACCCCTTCGCGGTGTGGAGTTGCGGTGTGCCAGCTGTCATTCTCACATTGTTCAAGGGAATCATAAGTCGGTCGAAGAAACCGTCTGTTTCACCTGTCATTTCATGGGTGCCTCTCCGTCCGACTCGATCACCGGCTGCGACTCCTGCCACGGGACGCCGAAAGAATCGGTCGGTCGACATGGATTTACGTTCAATCACGAAAAATACCTGAAACTGGGCATGTCCTGCGGAGAATGTCACATCAAGATAACGGAAGGAACGGGACAGATGCAGACCGGTGCCTGCCATCGTTGCCATGTCGAACCCGCGGAAACTCCGCCAACGGAAGCTCTGCACGAAATACATGTGTCCGGGCGCGGCATCGACTGCTTTGAATGTCATCACGATATCAAACATGGCGGACTGGAAATGGTCCAGACGTTCAACGTATCCTGCACCGACTGCCATGAGAATCTGCACTCTCCCCAGAAAGCGCTTTACATGGGCGTTGGCGGACAGGGCATTAACGACTATCCCAGTCGTATGTTTGCCGCTCAGGTCACCTGCGACGGGTGTCATATTGAAAAACAGGAACAACGCAGTGCGTTTACCATCCAGTCCACCCGGATTCCGGATGCCGTCGCCTGTGTCAACTGCCATGAACCCGGGTATGATGACATGCTGACCGACTGGCAGAAGGCCTTTCAGCCCATGATGCGGTATGTGGAAAGCCGCATCCGGTCGGCCCAGCGTGCCTCCAGGACGCAACGTTCCAGAGAAATCCTTGAAACCGCCCGGCACAATTTTGATCTGGTCAAAACCGGACAGCCGGCCCACAACGTGGAATATGGCGTCAAGCTCCTTCAATTCACATTGAATGAACTGGATGAAATCCAGTCAAGACCAGCTGCGGAACGGCCCCAGCCGCTGCGGACACCCGATGCCTATTGTGCCTCGATGTGTCACAATCGGCTGGGTATGCCGGAGGATCTGCTCTTTGCAGATGAAGTGGCATTCCCCCACGAAACCCATATGTACGCGGTTACTGAAGATTGCGGTGAGTGTCATTCCGTGGAACATCACGGAGAAACCACCATCACCCTGGCCCGTTGCAACACCTGCCATCACGTGGAGTTACCGGACGCGGAGAGCCGGTGTACCGATTGTCACGCTCCTGAATCGGAATTGTACAACGGACGTCTCCGGTATCATGAGGACGGCGACCCCAATTATATGGTCGACATGGTCGGCTGCACCGAATGTCACGATGTAACGGCGGGAGAACCGGTTTCGGTTGAGACTGTTCGGGAAACCTGCATTATGTGCCACGATGAGGATTATGGAACCATGCTGGATGACTGGGTGGCGACCGGCACGGAATACCGCGATGACCTGAAGAAGAAGATCAGCGAGCTGGAACAGCTGGCCGAAAAAGGTAAAGTGGTCACCCGGACCGATTCCAAGACCATTGAGCAGGCGTTCCAGCGGATCCGGACAGTCTACGATATTTACCGGAAACAAACGTACCTGCATAATCCGGACTATGCAGATACCCTGTATCAACAGGCCGTTGAAGATTATGAGACCATTCGGACATTGCTGAAGTAGCTCTTTATTTGTCATCAATACCGGAAAAAGGGGCCTTCCGGCCCCTTTTTTAACCGGATGCTTCTTCCCATTCTGCTACAATCATTCCAATGAAAACCACTGTCCTTCTGCTGATTCTACTGCAATCCACCGTGTGGGGATGGACCCAGATACTGCCGTTGCGCAATTATACGACGGAAGACGGGCTCGCATCTTCTCAGGTGAATGCCATTATCCAGGACCGGGAAGGTTACATGTGGTTTGGCTGTACCGGTGGCGTTTCCCGATTCAATGGTCTGAATTTTGCCACTTACCGCACCGCGCAAGGACTCCCGCATGAAAGCTGTATGGACATGTTTCTGGGAACAGATGGAACGGTCTGGGCGGTCACCATGGGAGGACTGGCCCGATATGATGCTCAACAGGACCGATTCCGGGGTGTGGGACCGGAATTTGAGCTCAGCGATGCTGTCCCGTTTGGTTCAGATATCCTGGCCATCGTGAAAGGGAGAGGGTTGTTTGTCATTGATTCAGACGGCAACTGTATGCCGCTTGAAGCAGCAACGGCCCCACCGGTGGACGGTGTGATCGCCCTCTGCCGCATCGGCTCTGACGTTTTTGTCGCGCATGAACGCGAAGGGCTATTCAGTCTGAGTCAACGAGACGGAACCCGACTCCTTGCCCGCGTTTCAGGAATTGTCGACCTGATTGAGTCCCCTCCGACACTGCTGGTCCTGACCGGGAACCAGGTATTCGAATGGCAACCGGAAAGACGCCGGTTGGAAACGCTGACCAATCCATTGGGCAGCCGGACACTGGCACGATGTGCCGGGTTCGGAAGAGACAGGAGTCTGTGGATCGGCACCAATACCGGTCTTCTGCGAGCCAGAGGAAACCAGATTGAACAGTTTGGTGAAGGATCCGGAATTCCGGGAGTGCCGGTGTGGGCGATGAACCGGGACAGGGACGGTATCTTATGGCTGGGGACCAACCATGGTGTTGCCAAGCTGACATCGCAGGATATGCTGGTTTACGATTCGCTGGCGGGTCGCAAAGCAACTTCCGTTATCTCGTTCATGGATGACCCTGCCGACAGACAGATGTTGATCGGATCGACAGCCGGACTGTTCCTGGTATCCGCCGACGGCACCATTCGAAAATCACCCCACCAGTATTTCCAGCAGTACCCGCCATGGGCCATGATTCGTGACAAAGACGGCAGTCTGTGGGTTGGCACCGAAGGTGGCGGCCTGGCCCGGTGGTCGGGCAACACGCTCCAGTTGTTTACCCGAGACAGTGGCTCACTTCCCGGTGATAACGTAACAGACCTGGCACAACTGCCCGACGGAACGCTGGCCGTGGCCTGCAAAGAAGGGTTGGCCCTTTACCGGAATGACAGTTGGTCCGTATACACCGTCAAGAATGGCCTTCCCGCACCCTACATCCGTTGTCTGCTGGTTCCCCCGGACGGCAGTCTGCTGCTGGGAACAATCGGTGCCGGACTGGTGCGCTACCGGGACGGTAGATTCACGGAGCTGACACCGGACAATCCTATGCTTCAGGCTGTTTACGACATCGCCTA
>DAINNF010000053.1:0-15769 GCA_036736005.1 Acidobacteriota bacterium | reverse complement strand
GGGATCCTCATTCGGATACGGGAATCTGGTGGTGGACTTCAAGTCGTTTCCCATGATGGCTGATACCGGATATCCTGTCATTTTTGATGCGACCCATTCCGTCCAGCTTCCCGGCGGACTGGGCAAGACAACCGGAGGGCAACGGGAGTATATTCCGACATTGGCGGCGGCAGCTGCCGGTGCAGGGGTTCCGGGCTTCTTCTTCGAGGTCCATGAGCATCCGGAATTATCCATGTCGGACAGTTCCAATATTTTGCCTCTGGAGCGGTTTTCCAACCTGCTGAGGCGTCTGCTGCATATCTGGAGGGCATCGGTCAATGGTGATTGATACGGCCAGGAAGGTGATTGAGCTGGAAGCTCAGGTCATTCTGGATCAGCTTGAAACCCTGAATGAGAACTTTGTTGAGGCGATCGAGATTCTTCGGGCAACTCAGGGCCGCGTCGTCATTACAGGAATGGGAAAGTCCGGTTTGATTTGCCGAAAGATTGCAGCAACCATGGCGTCTACCGGCACACCCGCATTTTTCCTGCATCCGGCAGAAGCTATCCACGGTGATCTCGGAATGATTGTGGAGGGAGATACGGTGATTGCGGTGTCCAATTCCGGTGAAACGGAAGAGATTGTCCGCTTGCTGGAATTCATCAAGCGCATCGGGGTGCCGTTGATCGGCATTACGTCCGACTCAACTTCAACTTTGGGACGGTATGCAGATGTGACACTTGAGGTGAAGGTGAAACGGGAAGCCTGTCCATTGGGGCTTGCGCCAACTTCCTCTACCACGGCAACGCTGGTAATTGGTGACGCGATTTCAATGGTATTGCTGGAGTTGAAGGACTTTTCACCTGAGGATTTTGCCGCCCGTCATCCGGGAGGGAAACTGGGTCGAAAGCTGCTCACCGTTGATGCACTGATGCACAGAGACGAGGAACTTCCGGTCGTTCATCCGGAAACACCCATGAAGGATGTCATCTATGTGATGTCCAACAGGCGTCTGGGCATTGCGGTTGTCGTGGATGAAGAGAATCATCTTCAGGGTGTAATCTCGGACGGTGATCTGCGGAGACAGCTGGAACGTCAGGGTTCAAACCTGATGAATCAGTCGGCTGAACAGATCATGACGGTGCATCCAAAGACGATCGGAGCGGAGAGTCTCGGTGTTGAGGCGCTGCAGCAGATGGAGAAACACAAAATCACGACGCTTGTGGTAACGGACGAAGAAAAGCGTTTACAGGGCGTCATTCATTTACACGATCTATGGAAAACAAAGCTATTTTGAAGGCAGAACAGGTTCGACTGATCATTTCGGACGTAGATGGCGTCCTGACGGACGGACGGTTGTACTATCAACCGGGCGTGTCGGGACACATGAAGGCGTTTCACGTACGGGATGGAATGGGTGTTCAACTGGCCAGGGAAGCCGGCCTGGAGGTTGCCCTGATTTCGGCCAAACCGTCCAGCATTCTGATGCAGCGCGCAAAGGAGCTGCACATCCATTACTGTCTGGAAGGGGTAGCAGACAAACTGAATGCCGCCGATCAGATGCGACGTGAACTGGAATTGACCTGGAAACAGGTCGCCATGATTGGTGATGATCTGCTGGATTTACCCCTGTTGCGAACGTGCGGATTCTCTGCGACAGTATCGGATGCTGTCAGGGAAATCCGGGAATCAGTGGACTATGTCTCTTTTTTACCGGGCGGTTCCGGCGCATTTCGTGATATTGTGGAGTTCATACTCCGGGCATCAAATCGATGGGACGATCTGATTGCCCGTTATGGAGGGCAAAATGAAGTACGTTAAGATGACGTTCTGGATCGTCGTGTTTTTTGTTCTATTCATCCTGTTTACCCTGAACGTGAGCCAGAGTGTCGATTTCCAGTATTTCTATGGCGTAAACGATGTATTCAAGGAAGTTCCGCTATTTGTCGTAATCTTCTTTTCGATTGTCGTGGGCTTTCTTTTCGGAATCATCCTGATTTCGGGCGAACTGTTTCACCATCGCCGGCAGGTGCGCAAACAGGAAGCGGAAATTGAAAACCTGCGCAAGGAAATTGATACGCACCGGAATGTTGCCGTGAAGGAGTTTCTCAACGGAGAATCGGAAGGACCGGTCGGGGGGCACTGATTCATGCTGTTTGCACTGATTGTACTGGTTGTCCTCCTGGTGTTGGTTGTCTTCTGGCTTCTGTTCAAGACGGCTGACGAGCGGGATAACCGGGCTACGGATGATGCTTTTTATCGGGCTGCGGTCCAGGTAATCAACCGGCTGCAATGTGGCAGTGATGAAGGTGTGGAAACCCTGCTTGCCCAGATCATGGAGGATGATTCCGAGAAGCGGGACATTTATGTAATTTTCGGGAATGTGCTTCGGGAGAAAGGATTCATTGGCGAGGCCATTAAAGTCCACAAAGCCGTTCTTCATCGGCCCAATCTCCCGGACACCTTTAAGGGTTGGGCGCTGGCATCTCTGGCTGAAGACTTCCGGTTGGCGGGCATGCTGGATCGTGCCGTACGCACGTACAACGATGCATTCAACCTGAATCCATCCGACAATATCGCGCTGCAGCGGTATGCGCACCTGTGCAAGCAGGTGGGCGACTATACAAAACTGCTGAGTCTGATGGAAGTGATGGCGTCAAACGGTATTCTGGACGAGAACCGCTACAGGATGGAAGTTGCGTTCATTTACAATGAGCAGGCGGAACTGCTTCTCAGGGAGGAAAACAGGCCTGAAGCGATTCGACTGTTCAACAAGGCATTGCAATTGAACAGCAAGGTGTACCCCGCCTACATGAACCTGGCGCGGCTGGCCTGGGATGATGATCGGAACAAACGGAAATGTCATGATGTTCTGCATAAGCTGTTCGAACGGGTTCCGGAAAAGGCCTTCATCGGCCTGGCATTGTACCGCGAAATCGCCCCGGAAGAGTTCGAGGAACGGTGCACCGCACTGTTGGCCCGCAATGGTGAAGACTGGCGGACCCGTCTCCAGTTCGCAAAGTATCTGGTGGATGAAGAGCGGACTTCCGACGCATTTGAACAGTTCATGGAAGCCGTAAAGGTTGCGCCACATGTTCTGCTGATTCATCAGGAGATATGGAAATTTCTGTTAAAGATACCGGAGCGGCAGCAGTACCTGCTTCAGTATGCAAAGATCTCGGACCAGACCATGGTGTTCAATGCACCGTTTATGTGCGTGGAATGTCGTTACAAATCATCTGAATTCCTATGGAAGTGTCCGTCCTGCTTTGGATGGAACACGTTCGTAGAGTCAAAAATATAAGAACGAACAGGCGGAGGAGAAGTTCATGAAGAGCAGATCAGCGGTTGTGACTGCTACGGGAAGTTATTTCCCACCGAAAGTGATCGACAACAAATATTTCGAAAGCTACCTGGACACGACGGATGAGTGGATTACCAGCCGGACCGGAATCAGTGAGCGACATTTTGTAGAGCCGGGTGTCGCATCTTCGGACCTTGCGCTGGAAGCTGCAAAGCAGGTTCTGGAGCGCAGAGGCATCGGTCCGGAAGAACTGGATGCAATCGTGTTTGCAACGGTAACGCCCGACATGATGTATCCCGCATCCGCCTGCCTTCTGCAGGATAAGCTGGGTGCGTCCTGTGCCTACGGTTTCGACCTTTCTGCAGGATGCTCCGGATTTGTATACGCCTACACCACCGGTGCCATGTTTGTGGAAAGTGGTCGCTTTGATAAGGTGCTGGTCGTCGGTGCTGATATCTGCACGAGTTTCATGGACATGAATGATCGGAATACCTGTGTGCTGTTCGGAGACGGTGCCGGTGCTGTGCTGTTGGAGCCCGGCGAACCGGGGCAGGGGATGCTGGACTGCATCATGCAGGTGGATGGAAGTGGCAGACCGTTCCTGCACATGAAAGCCGGCGGATCACTGCATCCCGCTTCCGAGGAAACAGTGAAGAACAACATGCATACTGTTCATCAGGAAGGACGGGAAGTGTTCAAGCATGCCGTCACCCGTATGGCAGATGTTTCGGTGGAAGTAGTTGAAAAAGCGGGATACAAACTTGAAGATGTAAATATGCTGGTCCCTCACCAGGCCAATATCCGAATCATTGAAGCGGTAGCGAAACGGATGAAGATCGAGCGGGAAAAAGTGATGATCAACATCCATAAGTATGGCAACACGACAGCTGCAACAATTCCCTCCTGTCTGGACGAGGCGGTTTTGACCGGACGCCTCAAAAAAGGCGATCTGGTGGTGATTTCCTCATTTGGCGCTGGATTTACGTGGGGGGCTGCACTGATTCGCTGGTAGTTGTACTGCACAGAAAGGACATTCATGCGTATTTCGGGCGGAACGCTCCGGGGCATGAAACTGCTTTCGCCGCCGGGCGATCGGATCCGGCCGACTTCGGAGAAGGTGCGTCAGGCCCTGTTTGACATTATCGGATCTCGAATCCGGGGTCTGTCCATGCTGGATCTTTGCTGTGGAACCGGCATCATGGGAATGGAAGCGATGAGTCGGGGTGTGGACAACTGCGTGTTTGTGGATACGTCCGGTGAAGCATGCCGCACGGTTCAACGGAACCTTGAAAAGACAAAACTGACGGAATCCGGGCGCATCGCTAAAATGGATGTCATGCGTTTTCTGAAACGATGGCATCCCGGTGAGCAGGCCTGGTTTGTTTTTGCAGACCCGCCATATCGATACGAGCGTCTGTATACCGACATCCTGAATGAGATTGGCCGGAAAGGGGATGGCTGTGCGTTGATAATTGCGATCGAGCATCCCTTGACACTGGACATCATGTCTCCGGATGGACTCCAGAGAATAGATGAGCGGCGCTATGGTTCCACCCGCATAAGCATATTTACAACTGAAGCCGCGGTCTGGTAAGATCGAGAATCATGGATATCGGCAACTCATCAGATTTCAGGAAGTTATATTTCAGGATTGCTGCAAACGACTTCATGGTAAATGGAGTTGCGGGGGCTGCAGCCGGACTCTTTCTTGCCCTGGTTCAAGTCATTGCGCTGCAGGATGTGCCCGCTTTCATGCTTTACGGGTTCTTCGTCGTAGCACCCTTTTATCTGATTCATATTTATCGGATCTTTCGAGCTGTGCGATCGGTATATGCTGTGCCCGGCTCATTGCCGGATATGGATTTGCGTGAGCGCAGCAGGCGACTGCACGAACTCATGTCGATTCCATGGACCTGTTCCCGCACCATTCTGCTGATCTGGCTGGTGGCTGCGGCATATGCGGCTGCGTTCTGCCGGTTCTATCTCGATGTGCCGTATCTGGTCCAGATGTTTGGATTTCTGACGCTGGGACTGATGGCTCCAATCGTCTGGCTGGTGGACATGGTGGTCCTCAAAAGAATGCTGTTGCGCCTGACCTGCACCGTAATGGAATCCATACCGGAATCCCTGTTCGGCCGGTTTCCATTCTACAGGATGTCAACATTCAATCGCTGGGCCCTGGGTGTGTTCTACATGGTCGTGCTGGGTATCTATTTGACGCTCCAGACGGCGACAACGCGTCTCAACAGCATTGTCGAATCCGACCATCTGAGCTTTGCACAGAACCATCTGACGGAACTGGCCACAGACTTTTCGGACCGGTACAGTCGGGGAATCCTCGAGAGTTCGTGGATCCGGCATCGCGTGGACTCGATTCAAGACAATGATATCCGGATTTCGATGGAAATGCCGGACGGTACTCGGATAGGACCGGCATTCCCGGCAAACGCGGACCGGTTCGATCAGATCATTGAACAGGATGTCCCGGGTGTGGGTCGGTTGAAAGCATATGTCCCCACCAGATTGCCGTTTCTGTTCGGCGAGCTGTTTCAACGGGGCGGTCTGATTTTTCTGATCCTTCTGCTTTCCGTAGGGGTGATTGTCGTGGTGCAGGCCGGTCGGGATTTTCGTGGAACCTTGAAACAGGTCCAGCGGATCGCCAGTCGTGTGGCGGAAGGTGATCTGGAGAGAAGCGAAGGGTTGTACGCCACGGACGAGCTCTGGGATCTCTACCAGCGTCTGCTGGTCATTAAAAACAACGCAGCTCGGGTATTGGCCGGGATCCGGGATTATTCCCGGACGGTTAACGAAACCGCCCACGTGGTGGAGGAAGTAACCCGCTTTCTGCAGAACCTGTCCATCGAACAGACACGAATGATGCAGAATGCTTCGGACGCCATCGGCTTCGTGGATGCCTTCAGCGAACGGGTTCGCGTGTCCATCGGGGAACTTTCGGAGTCTGCTGAAAAATCTTCTTCAACAGTTGTGGAGTTTGCCGCTGCGGTTAATCAGATCAAGAACTCCATGCATAAGCTGGTGGGAATGGCCGAACGGGTTTCCAGCTGGGTGAATGAATCCGGAACCACGGCTGCGGACATTACCCGCAACCTGAACACGGTATCCAGCTTCTCCGCTCAGATTCAGGAACAGTTGGAACAGGAACACCGTTTTCTGTCTGAATCAACTGATGGATTAAAGGATATCCGTGAAGCTTCTGAAAGCGTATCCCGTCACCGGGCAACAGATATGGAAGCAGTTGAAAAACTGGGAGATCAGGTAGAATATCTGTCGCGAATGTTCCATACATACGAGGATACGAGAGGATCGCTCAGGTCGGAATTGGAACGGGTGGAATCGGTCGTGGGACTCGTGAATGATTTCGTGGACCAGTCGGAGATTCTGGCGCTGAATGCGGCGATTATTACAGCCAAAACCTCTTCCCGGGATTCCGGTTTCGGGGTGATTGCAGATGAGATCAAGGAACTGGCGGTAAACACAGGATCGTCAACGCAGGAGATACGGTCCATCATTTCCAACATCCTGAAGGAAGTGGACAGCCTTGAGTCAACAACCAAGGAAGTGCCCAGTGCTCTGATGGCAATGACAAGCCTGGTTCAGGAAAAAAAGCAACGGCTCACAGTCGTGGAAAAGGAACTGGAAAAACAGAACGACAGTCTGGAAGTGTTGCTGCAGGGTAGTCAGAAGCGGGCTGAAAAAACAAATGAGGTGCTTCAGGGAGTCCGAGTAACCGGTACCCAGATTCAGGAAGTATTTCAGGCACTGGAGGAACATGTCCGGGAAAACCGGTCGATGCTGGAAACCTCAGAGCAGATGAAAACAATGGCGGAACAGGTCATGCTTGCAGCTCAGGAACAGACGACCGGAGCCAATCACATTGCGGCAGAGTCGGAACGTATCAAGGATCTGTCCCTGAACGCCCGTGAGGCAGTAGACAAACTGAAGGAGACCATGGGAGAGCTGGTGGACATGATTCGAACGTTGCGTACCAACAGCGAAGATATGACAGGTCGATCGGAGCGTCTGCAGAATGTGATCGACAATCTTGCCGAGGAGGTACGGGCACTCTCGGGCGAAGTCAGTAAGTTCAAATTACCCACCAGTGAACGGGAGACTTCGGGATGAGAATCTCAACAGTGCTGGTTCTGATCCTTATGTGTTTGATTGCTACCCCGGTGCCGGCTCAGGAAAATGCGAAACCGGGGACCGGTGATCTTTACCGGTATGAGGATGCTGATGGAAATTTACACCTGGTAGACAGGATTGAGAAAGTGCCGGAGGCCTATCGGAATTCTCTGGATCGGGTCCCCCGAAATCCGGAACTGACACAGCTGGGAAACAGTATCACGCGTTGGATTCAAAGCGGAGAGTCGGTTGCCGCACTGAACCGTCTTTTTGTTCACTGGGTATATGTCACCATTCCGGTCGGAGCCGCAGTGCTGGTTCTCCTGCTGTGTTTCGTGCTGCCGTTTTTCGTGCGGACAGGAGCAGTACGCGCCGCCATTCTCATCGGAGGATTGTTCACGTTTCTGGTCCTGCATACCGTGTGGACGGCACCGGTTATTCAGGAAAGAGTACGATCATTTTCGAGGACGCTGACCGCATCAGCCCCGAGGGCATTGGATAGCGGCCGTTGGATCCGGTACGAGGCAAGAACGTTGGAGATCACCAGGAGACCCGTTCCCCTGAACCCGATCGTATTCCATGGCGACGTTCTTTCGCTGATCCATTTGCATCAAGATCTATTTCAGCCATGAATCAACCTGCCGCATTGTATATCCATGTTCCGTTTTGCGAAAGTCGATGCACATACTGCAACTTTTTCTCGATTACAGAAGCGCCGGTTCCGGAAGCGGCTTACCGTAAAGGGTTGATGAAGCATCTGGAGCGGTTCCCCCGCGTTGAGAACAGCCGGTTCGACACGCTTTATTGTGGAGGAGGAACACCGTCCAGAATGCCTGCGGTCTTCTTCCGTCGGGTGTTTGAGGACCTGAAGGAACGTCTGAACATGGATGAACATCTCGAGTATACCGTGGAGGTGAATCCGGAGCACGCCGACATCACCTTTCTGGACGAGCTTCACCATGCCGGAATCAACCGGATCAGCATCGGCGTTCAGTCACTGGACGACGAAATTCTGAAGCAGATGGGCCGGATTCACAGCGCCGCAACGGCCAGAAAGGTGATTGCCGAGGCAGCCGGACGGTTCAGTCAGGTTTCGGTGGACTTCATTATCGGTGTCAGGGGGATGGACCGGAATCCTGAAAAAATTGTCCCGCGGGATGTGTTGCAGGATGTTCAGCATATATCGGTTTATATGCTTGAGGGAAACCGCGCGTCTGTTTTGGGGGATGAAGATGAATCAACCGCAGACAGCTATCTGGCCCTGTGCGAATACCTGGAATCGGAAGGTTTGATGCAGTATGAAATATCAAATTTTGCCAGGATGGGTTGCAGGTGCAGGCACAATCTCCACTACTGGAACGGAGATAACTATGTTGGACTGGGCCCGTCTGCCCATTCTCTCTGGAATGGGGAACGGATCGGAGCTGCAGCGAATCTCGAAGACTTCATGAAGTTCCGGTTGGATGAGGAAATCAATCCGTGCCCGCCATCAAGACTGATGCGGGAAGTGATGATGCTGCAACTCAGAACCAGCGACGGAGCAGACCGGATGTGGTTTCAGGAACGGTTCGGAGTCGACATCTTCCAGGTCTTCGGATGGCTTCCCGAGCGCTTCCCCGGATTGGTTATTCAGCGATCGGAGTGCTTGCGTCTGACCCGGCAGGGCATGCTGCTGTCCAATGAAATCTTCGAAGACGTATTGCTGAATGATGGGATCTCAGAGGTCTGATATCGGTGTCTCGTAGGATCGGTCCGTAATCAGTCGCTTTCGAATGAAATTGACCAGGCGCGTGCGGGTCAGAATTCCGCAGAGTCGCCCGGTTTCATCGACAACCGGCAGGTCCTCAATATCGTGATAGTTGAACAGTTCCTGGGCCTCCCGCAGGTTGTCGTCCGGTTTCAGGGAAATAAAGTCTTCGCGCATGACATCCGAGACGATGAGCAGGCGCCACATGTCCTCCCGCAGCATAAAGGAGCGCAGGTCGGTCAGAGAAATCATGCCCACCAGTGTCGCGTTTTCATCTACAACGGGGAGATGAGTCAGGTTGGATTGATTGACACGGTCCACGAAAGCGGGCAGGGGGAGGTGCTCTGCCACAGCGAGTGGACGCGGGTCCATGATTTCATGGACGGAATGGGGTTCCACAAGAGCCAGTTCACGCGCGTGTTCGATGGGAATCTTGTTCAATGTGAAATAGTGCGTATCGATGGAGTCGTGGAACAGTTTTTCCGAAACAGTCGTACCGATGATGACGGCAATCATGATCGGGACCACCACGGAATAGCCCGATGTGATCTCAACAAGGAGAAAGATGGATGTCAGCGGTGCGTGGGTTGTGGCGGCCAGAAGGGCACCCATTCCCACGACTGCGTATGCACCATAGGAGAGGTCCAGTTGCGGGAAAATGAGTCCGAACAGCTGACCGAAACTGGCACCCAGGGCGGCACCGATGAAAAGGGAAGGGGCAAACAGCCCGCCGGCCCCACCGGAACCCAGTGTCGTTGAAGTTGCGATGATCTTGACCAGCGCCAGGATAGCGAAAAACAGAACACCATTTCGGATTGCATTGCCATTGATCAGCCGGTGAATCACTTCATACCCGTCACCCAGAATATCGGGCATGAAAATGCCGGTTGCACCCACCAGCAGTGCACCAAGGATGGGTTTTGCCTGGGCGGGGAGTTTCAGCTTATTGAACCAGGAATAGATCGCGTAGTAGGACCGTTTATAAAAAGCGGCAAAAACGCCCACCAGGATTCCCATGAGAGCGTACAGAGGCAGTTCAAGGGGTGTTCCCAACCGGTAAGCCGGAGAATGAAAGATGGATGCGTGACCATAGTAGAAACGGGACACGGCGGTAGCAACCGCTGAGGAAATGACGAAGAGGCTGAACGTGTTGAGTTTCAACTCACCCAGGAATACGATTTCCTCGGCAAACAGGACACCCGCAATGGGTGCATTGAACGTGGCGGATATCGCGCCGGCCACACCGCACCCCACCATCACCTGTGTCCGTTTCAGTGAGAGTCGGAACCATTTGGCCACGATCGAACCGATTGTACCGCCGATCTGGGCAATCGGACCTTCCCGGCCCGCCGATCCACCGGAACCGATCGTAATGGCGGCACCCAGCGTATTCGCAATCAGTCGAAGGGGGTTGATGCGTGCTTTGTTGAGATGAACTTCAGCCAGAAAGCGGGGAAATCCATATCCATTGACGAGACCGGAGAGGGACAGGGACAATGGAATCAGCAGAATAGCTCCGAGAACAGGCACAAGGGCAACGAGCGCACCCTGAAGTCCTCCCACATGCACCTGGAGCACGTCATGCGCAATAAAGGAGAAAAAGAAATCGTGGGACCATTCGGTAATTTGAACAAAAACGATGTTACCGAGCCCCGCCAGTATCCCGATCAGCGCTGCTGTCAACAGGATTGTCGTTGTGGTACCCAATCGAATGGGGCCGATTCCGGGCCTGGGTATTCTCATGATTCCTCCACCGGCCAGTATTATAACGCTTTGGTTACATAAGGCAAAACCTGTTTGTGATAGAGACAGATGAGTAGACGTTTTTTTTGACACAAATGGGGGGATCGGTTAAGCTATTTAGAGAAGATCAGGAGTGATTCATGTCATACGACCAGGATGAACGCCGCCGTTATCCACGTCTGGACAAAAAGGCCTCATTGCAGGTTCAGATTCTGTCCTACAGTCCGCAACCGGAACAGCAGATATCCGAGTATCGGGACGTAGGGGGAGGCGGCATGAAATTCGTCAGCGATCGGGATTATCCTGAGGGAACGCTGCTGAAAATCCAGGCAAAGGTGCCCGGATGGGGGAGCTTCGTCGGGGGTTTTCAATCGCCCCAGGAAAACGAATCCCGAAGTCTGGTCGCTGTTGCAGAGGTCGTTCGAAGTGTCCCCTCGAATGGGAAGCGGTACGAGATTGGTGTGAAGTTTGTAAATCTGTATGAAAGCGATCACCGTGCTCTGGTTGAGTATATCAACAGTATGGTAGATGAACTGGAATGATCCCCGAACCTTCTCCGCTCATGGAACAAGTTGGCCCCTCCGAGGTCAGGCCCCGCCGTCTGCTGGTGGCGGACGATGAGCCCGAATTCTGCGACATTCTTCAGGAGATACTGGAAGAACGTGGATTTGAAGTGGATGTTGCGCATAATGGGGTCGAAGCACTGGAGCAGATGGAAAAGGCCGGTGAAGAGAATGGATATGTTGTCCTGATTGCCGACATCAATATGCCGGAAATGAACGGGATTGAGTTAATTCGAAGAAGTCTGGCGTCTTTCCCGTTTACCGTTCCGGTTATCATTACCGGTTACCCGGATACCAAAGCGGCCGTGGAATCCCTGCGGGTCGGCGCGTATGACTTTATTTCCAAGCCGTTCAAACTGGACACAATCTACCTGGTCATCGGTCGTGCACTGGAAAAACACGACTTTCTGATGGAAAAGGAGCAGTACCAGCGGCGTCTGGAGTCGGAAGTTGCGCAACGAACTTCGGATCTGCTGAAACTGAATGAACAGTTGCTCAGTCTTCGTGAACTGGCACGGGAAACCCGGGAAACACTGGATTTGTCGGGCAGGGTTGAACGGATCCGTTCATTCTGTATGGATGTGCTGAAGGCCCACACGTTCTGTTTCATGCCGTTCAATGAAGAGTTGGATCAGTTTGAGTTTCATCCAGGATTTGCTGAACCGGACGAGCCGGTGATCAAGAATGTTCCCTGGGATGAGCTGGTGTTGCAGTCCAATGGCATGGTCAGTGGCCATCTGGACCTGTATGGCGACCGGAAAAATGAGGTTGCCACTGTTCTGAGAAGGGATCGAGTTTACGGGTTGTTGTACCTGGTTTTTGAAAACGAGGCGAGTCCGAAACCGGATGAAAACCTGTACAATCTGCTGATTTCGGAACTGGAAATTCTGCTGCACCAGGACCGGTTGATCAAGGGTCACCAGGAAGAGATGCGGAAAATGCTGCTTTCATCGGTTCGGGCGCACGCACACACCATTGAAGCGAAGGATGCCTATACAAAAGGCCACTGTGAGCGGGTGGAACGGATCACCATGCTGCTGGCGCGAAAATTGATCGATGACCCGGACCGGTTGTTTTCATTGAGCGTGGCGTGCATTCTGCATGACATCGGAAAAATCGGCGTTCCGGAGAGTATCCTGAATAAACCGGAGAAGCTCACGGTTCCGGAAAAAGAAATAATGAAACAGCATCCGGTCATCGGCAGTGAAATTGTACGACAACTGTATGGTTTTGAACTGGAAGCCGTCATTCGCCATCATCATGAATGGTATGATGGAACGGGCTATCCGGACGGGCTGAAGGGAGAATCCATACCGCTGGAATCCCGAATTATTTCGGTGGCGGACACGTATGACGCGATTACAACATCCCGTCCGTATCGTCATGGGCGTACGCCGGAAGACGCATTGAATGAGATCCAGTCATATTCCGGTTTACAATTTGACCCAAACATCGTACAAGTGTTTCATGACTCATTTGATGAAATACTTGCGGTTGACAGGAAGTGGTCTGATTCCGGACAGGAATCGACTGATATATAGGTTATAACCCTCATGAAAGGAGACGATTACATGCAGAAAGGATCAACCAAAACTGTCGGCATTCTCTTTGTCATTATCCTGGTGGTGCTGCTGATTGCCCATCTGGTGACCCTGCGCAACGTTCGCACGGAATTTTCCGGTAAGGAAGAGGCCATGAAGGCGCAGATCACGGAACTGAATGGGAAAGTGGACGCCCTCACCATGAAAAACAAGGGATTGAATGTCAAACTTGCATTGCGCGGTATCGCGATCGATATTGTCCGCAACGATTTCGGCGATGCAAAAGACCAGGTTTCGGAATTCAAACAGATGCTGAAGGATGGTGGATGTACCAAAATGGAAGCCCTCGAGCCGCTGTTTGAAGAGATGAACACCAGTCTGCTGAAAACCGATGAATCGGGCGCATTGAAGACACTGGAAGCAATTGAAACCATGATATTCCAGAAAGAGGAGCCCGTTGCTGAGGAAGCTGAGACGGAAGGTGAAGCGACAGAATAAGCGCCCGGGATAAGAAAAGAGGTATACGTATGAGCGGGAGGTTTCAGACCTCCCGTTTTCTTTAGATCATCAGCGAAGAGAGCAGGGGTACCAGAGCCATTCCGCCGACTGCCAGTTCGAACCAACCACCGGAACTGATAAAGCGCTGCATGGAAACCTGCCGGAGCAGAATCAGAACGTAGACACCAATGATCACGGCATTGATGATGACAGGCATTCCACCGGAATTGGCTCCGCAACAGACCACAAAAGCGACCATCAGAACGGAGATTGTTCCGGTCAGTATGGCCGTCGGACGTCTTCCGATCAGGATGGGAAGTGTTTCTTTTCCGTAGAAGCGGTCTCCCTGTATATCGCGTATGTCGAACAGAATGGATGCCGAAAATACAATGACGAACACGGAAATCGTTCCACCGGCCACGGCCGGAAGTTTAATACCGCTTCCCATCAGGGGCAGAATGGCAATGACCAGAGACCAGGCGCAGCCATGGAGCAGATTCTTGGATCCGGGAATATCAAAGATGCGTACCATCCTTTTGTGAATGGGAATCCGGACCCGGTAGATAATGCCAAGAAGTGAAGCAATAATCACGGCTGCAAGAGCATGAAGTGAAGTGGCTGCGGCCATCAGGCTCAATCCGCCCAGTGCCAGTACGGAAAGTGTCATGAGGGCACGTGTATTCGCCTTGACGAAATGATACCGTGCCGGATTCAGATACAGGAGACTTTCCGGTTCCACAAGACGATTGAGGTTGCTGATCGCAAACATGTAAAGCCCGGCGATCAGGACGGCCATCCAGTTGAATTGACGGGTGAAAAGGAGTTGAATGCCGGCACTGAGCACCATGGCAGCGATGGAGCGGAACACGTATGCATGGGACACCCATGAAACGAGTTGCCGCAGGGGAGACCCTTCCGCCCGTTTGAAACGCAGATAGTGAACCACACTGTTGATCAGCCAGTTGGGCGTGGATGCACCGGCGGAAACGCCCAGCGTGTGTACATCCTCGAGATCAATATCTTCCAGTTCATCTTCCGTCTCGACGTGGTAAACCCGGTCGCAAAGGGTGGATGCAATTTCAGCCAGGCGGGTTGTATTTGCACTGTGTCGACCGCCGATCACCACCATACAGTCCGCCTGGGCGGCGATGTCCCGTACTTCCTGTTGACGCCGTGCGGTGGAATCGCAGATGGTGTCATGCACTTCCAGTCGGCTGAACCGTTCCTTCATGCGTGCGGCAATTTGTCCAAATGTGTCACTGTTGAATGTGGTCTGACAGACCAGCACGACATCCTCGAGATCGGGTAGGGCTGCAATGTCCTCCGTTCCACTGATTCGATATCCGCTGTCACCGGCATAGGCCATCAGGCTTTTCACTTCCGCATGGTCCGGATCGCCGGCAATCACCACGGAAGCACTGCGGGCCAGGCTCTTGCGAATAATCCCCTGGACCTTTCCAACCCGGGGGCAGGTGGCATTGCATACATTTACACCCTGTTCTTTCAGTTTCCGGAGCATCTCTGGCGTGGTGCCGTGTGCGCGGATCACAACGGTTCCCTCTGTGAGAGTGGCGGGGTCTTCCGTCACATGAATTCCCCGCTGATCCAGAAACTCCACCACCTGACGGTTATGAATCAGCGGTCCCAGCGTGAACCGGGGTGCATCGGGCTCGCTTTCGGTCAATTGGAGCGTCCGGTCCATGGCGCGCCTGACACCCCAGCAGAAACCGGCACTCTCCGCTACAATAATCCGCATGATCAACCATCACCCGATGCCAGGCAGCGTTCGCCGACTTCCCGGCATCTGTTCAGGAACGCGTCGGTCTCTTCTTCGTGATGGTTGCGCACCTCCAGAATAAAGCCCCACTTATAATCCGCCGCCCGCAACGCGTTCATGCAGGCCGGCCAGTCGATGGTTCCCTCGAAGGGCAGATGATGGGTGTCTCCGGTCCCGTCGTTGTCCTGGATATGGGTGGTATGGAAATCCACCCCGTGATCCCGGATATCGTCCAGTGAGCGGCCCCGCAGATGACTGTGACCGATATCAAAGCAAAACCCCATGGGGACCTTATGCTCTTCCAGAAAACGCAATACGTCCGTTGTGGAAGAGCTGTTTCCGGGGATATTCTCGAAACAGAGCCGGACCTCCAGGTCCCGGGCCAGGTTCATCAGATGTTCCAGGCTTTTCAACAGGGAAGGGGTGTGCCCTTCCGGTGGAAAATGAAGGACATAGTAGTCTACTTCAAACAG
>DAINNF010000052.1:0-15811 GCA_036736005.1 Acidobacteriota bacterium | reverse complement strand
ATCATGATCTTTATGGTGGTGATTCCCTCCATCCCGGCAGCATTCGGGAATATCTTCCTGCCCATTCAGATCGGTGCGGAAGATGTTGCATTCCCCCGGCTCAACCTGCTGTCCTGGTGGCTGTACATCATCGGTATCGTACTGGCGGTCACCGCGTTGTTTACCGGTCAGGGCCCTCCCGACACCGGCTGGACGTTCTACGTCCCGTTCAGTGAATTCACCACATCCAATGTCACACTGGCGGCCATTGCCGTGTTTATCATGGGATTTTCCTCCATCCTGACCGGGCTCAATTTCATCGTTACGATCCACCGGCTCCGGATTGACGGGATGGGATGGACCAAGCTGCCGCTCTTTGTCTGGGCGCTCTATGCAACCGCGTGGATCCAGGTACTGGCGACTCCCATCCTGGGGATCACGGTGCTGCTGATCATCTTCGAGCGCGTCCTGGGTGTCGGTTTGTTTGATCCGGCCAAGGGCGGTGATCCGCTGATGTATCAGCATCTGTTCTGGATCTACTCTCATCCGGCGGTATACATCATGGTGTTGCCCGCCATGGGAGTGGTAACCGAAATCATCCCGGTGTTCGCCCGGAAACACATCTTCGGTTACAAGGCCATCGCGGTGTCCTCGCTGATGATCGCGTTCGCGGGATCACTGGTCTGGGCGCATCACATGTTCACCAGCGGCATGAGTGATATGGCGGTGATGATCTTCTCATTCCTGACGTTTATCGTGGCCATTCCATCCGCCATCAAGGTGTTCAACTGGGTCGCCACCCTTTACAAGGGGTCCATTCAGATCGAACCGCCGCTGTTGTATGCGCTGGCATTCATCTTTGAATTCTCCATCGGCGGGCTGACGGGCCTGGTGCTGGGCTCCGCCGGAACCGACATCCATGTCCACGACACCTATTTCGTGGTGGGCCATTTCCACTACACCATTTTCGGCGGGACCATGATGGGCATGTTCGGCGCCATGCATTACTGGTGGCCCAAGATCTTCGGCAAAATGTATGACAAGGGAAAGGCGTTCCTGGCCTGGGCCATCATCTTTGTCGGATTCAACATGCTGTACTTCCCCATGCTGGTGATCGGGATTCAGGGCATGCCGCGGCGATACTATGACTACCTGCCGCAGTATCAGACCGGACACGTGGTCTCCACCGTTGGATCATGGATCCTGGTTGTGGGTCTCATCCTGATGTTCTACAACCTGTTCAAAGCCATCAAGTCCGGCCGCAAAGCACCGGACAACCCGTGGGGTGGTGCCACACTGGAATGGATGACCACATCTCCGCCGCCCACGCTCAATTTTGTGGGAGAACCCGTTCTCGAACGCGGACCTTACAACTACAAAGGAATCACGCCCGATGAATGAACACAAGGATTATCACGGCGCAAAAATCGGGATGTGGCTGTTCCTCTTCACAGAGGTTCTGCTGTTCGGCGGCATGTTCGTCCTCTATGCCGTCTATCTCCACCGCTTTCCGGCCGATTTCCATGCCGCGGGCAAGGAACTGGACGCGGTGCTGGGAACGGTAAACACGGCGGTCCTGATCACCTCATCATTTACCATGGCCCTCTCCATTTCCGCCCTGCAGAAGGGGAAAAAGAAACTGGCCATGATCCTGGTGGGACTGACCATCCTGTTCGCATTCACCTTCCTGGTGATCAAGTATTTCGAATGGGGCGCCAAGTTCCATCATGGACTGTATCCGGATTCTCCGGTGCTGTTGAAGCTGCCGAAAGGACAGATTGTGTTCTTCGGGCTGTACTACATCATGACCGGCCTGCATGGTCTTCACGTCCTGATCGGGATGGTGGTGCTGGCATTTCTGCTGGTGTTCATCCACAAAAACCGGGTTACGACGGATGACTTTGTCATGCTGGAAAACGCGGGACTGTACTGGCACCTGGTGGACCTGGTGTGGATCTACCTGTTCCCGCTGTTCTACC
Source organism: Acidobacteriota bacterium (assembly GCA_036736005.1). Lineage (GTDB taxonomy): Bacteria > Acidobacteriota > Holophagae > Thermotomaculales > Thermotomaculaceae > DAINNF01. The sequence goes on along the minus strand of DAINNF010000052.1, from coordinate 13,853 downwards.
TGATACTGTAAGGAGGTCCACATGACGGAACAGCAACATCATGTCATGAAATACGGTACACTCGCCACGATCTGGGTCCTGCTGCTGATCCTGACCGGCGTCACCGTCTGGGTGTCCACCATTGATCTCGGTTTCCTGAACGTGGCCGCCGCCCTGACCATCGCATCCTGCAAGGCATTACTGGTGGTGGGCTGGTTTATGCACCTGAAATACGAAGATACGGGGCTCAAAATTATGGTCCTGATCACATTCGTGATCCTGGCCATTTTCATCGGCTTCACATTCTTCGATGTGGCATACCGGTGAGGTGAAACATGTACGGAGCAACCAATATTGATGCCGTAGGGGCGGTCGATCGGGCTTTTGTCATGATCCTGGGATTCGCGATTGTCACCCTCCTGATGATCACGGCAGTCATGATCTATTTCATCTTCCGGTACAACCGGAAACGCCATCCGGAAGCCGCCGATATTGAAGGGAGCGTTTGGCTGGAAACGCTGTGGACCGTTATTCCCACCCTGATCGTCCTGTTGATGTTCTATTTCGGCTGGTCGGGCTTCAAAGCACTGCGCACGGTACCGGAAGGGGCCATGGAAGTATCGGTCAAGGCCCGGATGTGGTCCTGGGTATTTGAGTATCCCAACGGTGTCGTCTCCAACCAGCTTTATGTTCCCGTAAATGAACCGGTGCGCCTCAACATTACATCGGAAGACGTCCTGCACAGTCTTTATGTGCCGGCCTTCCGGATCAAGATGGATTGTGTGCCGGGCATGAACACCTATGCCTGGTTCCGGGCGGACCGGACCGGCGTCTACGACATTCTGTGCGCGGAATACTGCGGATTGCGTCATGCCTACATGCTGTCCAAGGTCCATGTACTGGCGCAGGATGAATATCAGGCCTGGCTGGACAAAGAATCCGGTTCCGAACAACTGGCCGCGGGTCAGGCAATATATGAACGATTGGGCTGTGCCGACTGCCATGCCATGGACGGATCTGCGGACATTGCTCCGGCTCTGAATGATATTGCCGGTGCCACCCACACCGTAATGGTGGACGGCGAAGAAAAAGAAGTGACCGTGGACCGCGAATACCTGAAACGGTCCATCCTGAACCCGGAAACTGAAATTGTGAAAGGGTTCGAACCGATGATGCCGCCCTACGGTGAAGAGATGACTGACGAAGAACTGAACCAGCTGATCACCTTCCTGATGGGCGAAGAACAACCGGTTCAAGCCGAGGCAAGCGCGAGTCCGGATGGTGAACAGATCATGGAAGACCAGGGCTGCCTCGGTTGCCATTCCACCGACGGGTCTGAAATTGCCGGTCCCAGTTTCAAGGGTCTTGTCGGAAGGGAAACCGTCGTGGTACGCAACGGCGAAGAGGTCACCGTAACGGCGGATGCGGATTATATCCGGAAAGCCATCGCCTATCCCAACGCGGAGGTAGTCAAGGGATATGATCCGATCATGCCCGGATACGACAGCTTATCCGAAGCGGAGGTCCAGGCCATCCTGGAGTATCTGAAAAAACTGAAATGATGCAATACGGGGCCGCCTGAGCGGCCCTTTTCTGATTCAACCGGAAGGAATCCGAATGAGCCGAGAAATCGAACCGGCCTCCCCTGTCCGGACATTTTTTCAACTGTCCCGGATGGGGATCAATCTGCTGGTGGGTGCCGCCACCCTGATGGGCTTTTATCTGAAAGCCGGTGCATTTCCGTTTGACAGTGTGGCCGTCACACTGGGTGCCTTGATGCTGGCCACCGGCTGTTCCATCCTGAATCAGGTGCAGGAAGTTCACCGGGACCGGATGATGGCCCGCACCATGAACCGCCCCATCGCCGCCGGACGGATCTCCATAGGAACCGGCCTCGTTCTCGGCATCCTGGCTTTTTTTCTGGCTGCAATGTTGTTCCAAATTCCGCGTGAGCCGGTCCTCTTCGGACTGATGGCCGCCACCATCCTGCTGTATAACGGCATCTATACCCCATTGAAAACCATCACTCCTTTCGCGCTCCTGATCGGTGCTGTCATGGGGGCGTTCCCGCCCATGTTCGGGTGGGTGGCAGCCGGCGGGTCACTGATGGATCAGGAGATTTTAATTCTGGCCGTTGTCTTCTACCTGTGGCAGACACCTCACTTCTGGCTGCTGGTGGACCGCTACCGGAACGACTATCTCAAAGCCGGATTCCCGCAGGTGTTTCAAACTATGTCGGAAAGCCGCTACCATATGCTGATCGTGCTGTGGGTACTGGCCTATTTCGTCAGCATCCTGCTGATTCCGCTGTTCCTGCCCATGCATGCCGTAACCCGGTTGCTGCTGGTAATATTGCCCGCTGTATTTGTGGTAATCGGGGTTCTGAAACGCCGTTCCAGCCGTGCATTGTTTCCGCTTCTGAACGGCTCCGTTCTGCTTGTCATCATCATTCTGATGCTGGACCGATCGGTCCGATAAATTGGAGGGATCCCGATTACAGTGCCCTTTCCAGAACCACAATCGACCCAATCAGGATCAGCAGCAGCGTAATCCAGAGCGTCAACGCAATTCGCACCATCCGTGCGGCTCTTTGTTCCTGCCAGTAATGGTTGGGCCGGATCCCCTGGAGAAGGAACGTACCCACTCCGGCAAGGTTCACGCAGATGATGTTGGTTAGAAGAAGCAGGAATGCCTGTCCACCCGAAGTCCACTGACCGGAACCGACCAGCAGGCCACCTGTTACGAGGGGAGGGAGCAATGCCACGGCCACCATCACTCCCACCAGCGCGGCTGAAACGCCGGACGTGAACGCCAGCGCACCGGCCGCACCCGCTGCCAGTGCCAATGCCACGTCACCCAGCGTCACCATCGTGCGGGACGCAATCTCCGGCGTGGCCGGATCAAATGGGACCCAGAAACCCATCAGAACAGCCAGGACACACGCAAACAACAGTCCCATCAGATTGGTTCGAATGGCATGGCCGGACAACTTCCGATCACCCAGTGTGGTTCCCAATGCCAGCGCCATGTTGGGCACCAGCAGGGGGGCAATCACCATGGCACCGATCACCACGGCAACATTGTTCCGAATCAGGCCCACAGCCGCGACCACAGTGGAAAGGAACACGGTCAGAAAGAACGTCCGGCTCAATTCAGTCCCTTCGGTCATGGCTGTCACCAGTTCCAGGCACGCCACACGCTCGGGCGGTTCCGCATCTGCCTTTTCATCCACCACCGGCTCCTTCTTCTCCGGCACCGGCAAGGTCGCTTCAACGGCCTGGACTGTCAATCGGAACTCCGCGTGTTGGCCGAATTCATTTTCCAGCGTGGTGATCACCGATTCTGCATGTTCAATTTCCACCAGAATTCGTACGGTGAACCGGTTCTCCGAAACCGCCCATGACATGGATTCCAGTACATCCGCACCCTCGAGAGCACGGAATAATTTTTCTTTTGTACCGGTCGGAAGTACACAATCGACGATTCGTAATGCCATCGGTCCGCCTCCCCTGCAAGTGGTGCTCCCTTACCCGACTCTGCCTTCTGAATATACAGGGACGTTATCAACAGCTATTGCTGTTGTCAATTGAATGGTTCTGCGACCATGCGCAACCACACCTCAAGATCTATGGGCAATCCCGCCCGGGAAGTCGATTCTTTCTGGGGAACATGCCCCGATTATGGTAAAACAAAGGAAACAATGTTTGAAAGGACAAGTTCATGGGAAGAATCGAAAAACGGGTCCACCCCCGTGTCAGCTTTTCCGCTGAGGACGGTCTGGCCGTTCAACTGGAACAACGGCGGCCTGAACATCCCGACCCCACGATGATCACCGCACATGTTCTCAATCTCAGCGAGGGGGGCATCTGCCTTGCCGGGTCCAGCCCGCATCTCTTGAACCTGAAAGCGGAAGACCACCTGAAACTGGTTTCCTTTACCGAAAAGGGAGAGTTGGACTTCCTCCAGAATATCGCGCTTCAAATCCGATACGCCGTCCATGAACGGAAGACGGACTATGTGATGGCCGGTTTCCGTTTTCTGGACATCAATCCCGAACAGCAGGAGAAAACCGGCCGCTTCATTGAAGCCCGGCGGAAGCAGAAACCCGAACGACGAAACTGAAGATCCGTTTTCACCGGACAGGAAACCTCTCTGACCAACCCGGTAAACAGTGCCCGGCATCCACTGTCAACATATCCCTGTACGCGTACACACCGTAATCAGGGGAATCACTCTTCTAACCCTCAACACCATCATCCTCATCAAGCCCCATTCAAAGAAACGCCGGCCCTGTTTGTTCCCATCTCGCATGAAAACCATGCACCATTTCAAATAATATGTGTTTTCCCGTTTTCAATTCCATTCAATCCGGGATCTGGAAGGAAGAACCATTTCGCTCGCCACTTAGTCATTATTTTGACTATTTTTCTGTTTTTCATTTTCCCTTTTTCAAAATTATTTTCCCCTATCCCTTGACAAAACAGGGCAAGAGACTACATTGTGATCAAGGTAACAAGCTCCTTGACTTGAAAGTGCCCACATTTTTAACACTTTTCTAAATTTCTACATCACAATTTATCCGGCAAACGAACACCGAATGGTGTTTCATGTGTCAATTCACCAAACACTTTATTAATGGGGAGGGAGACATGAAGAGCAATCGGAGCAATCCGAACGATTACGCAATCAAGAACCGGCACTGGCGGGTGCGATGCGCCGCCTGGATGGGATTTATTCTGATGACCCTGACGGGCAGCACCGCCATGGCACAAACACTTCCCGGCGCCCACAGCGCCACTATCAGCACAGCAGAGGGCAACGAAGTCTTCCTGGGTGGCAACTATATTGAGGTAGGCATCAGCGCGTGGGGGTCCTTTGGAACAGTCAGTAACAAACCCGCCGGCTTTTTCGGAACGGCCGTCCGCAACAATGTGGGGATGAGTGCCGACATGGATGGTTTTGGTGTCGGCAATGACTACCGCATAGACTTCTTCTTGCCGGGCACTCCGGAAGAACGGTGGTATGTGGGCTACAAGATCGGAGCAAGCACCTATTTCACCAGCAACAGCGCATTGAACGGTGGCAAGAACATCCCGACAACGGTAACTGATCTGTCCTCCGGTACGGAACTGAAGGCATTGATCACATCCACGTATAACAGCAATCTGGAAATCAAGCAGACCGTCAGCTTCCAGGCGGACAGCAAATATTTCATGAACCAGATTCAACTGAAGAATGTGGGAACTTCCACGCTGGACAGTGTCCGTTTTATGCGGTCATTTGACCCGGACAATACCGTGGACCAGGGAGGCAGTTACGACACCGAAAATGAAATCCTTTACCAGTATGACGCCACGGACCAGAAGAGCGTGGTTCGGGCCCAGACTTATTCGGCGTCAGATCCTATCTTCACCGCAACCGGTTCGCGCGCACCCATTGTCTACTATTCACAGGATTCCACATCCCGTGTATCCCTCGGGTATGGAAGTCTGTCAGTTGGAGGTGGAATCTACGATTCCAGAACCTATGATTCCGCACCGGCAGCCGGAACAAGCGAGCAGCAGGACAGCTGCATCGCCATTTGCTATGACGTCGGAACGCTGGCCCCAGGAGAAACGGCTACATTTTCATATTACACCAGCCTGGACGAACGGGACATGAGTGAAGTGATCGGCGATATCGTCGAACATACCATTACGGCTTCTGTGGATGGAAACGGGACCATCTCGCCGGCCGGTGCGACCACCGTGGTGGAAAACGCCAACCAGACATTTATCATTACCCCGGACCCCGGTTATGAAATCGCGGATGTCACGGTGGATGGGTCTTCCGTTGGCGCAACAAGCGTGTACACGTTCTACAATGTGACCGGAAACCATACCATTACCGCACACTTTGCCGCTACCCCCGTGGGATTCAACACCATTCTGGCCACCTCGGAAGGGCCCGGCACGATTTCACCCAGCGGCTCCGTCACATTCGCCACCAACAGTGATGAGTCATTCACGATCACACCAAACCTCGGTGCAGTTATCGTCAATGTTGTGGTGGACGGGGAATATATCGGACCGGTCACATCGGTACCGTTCAGTTCGGTCAGTTCCAACCATACGGTACACGCCATTTTTGAACCGGACACGTCCTACACCGTCACCGCTTCAGCCGGTGCTAACGGGTCCATCACACCGGCAGGCGCAGTCAGTGTATATTCCGGTTATGACCAGACCTTCACCATCGAAGCGGACAGCGGATATACCATCGCCGACGTCACGGTAGATGGCAGTTCCGTCGGTGCCGTATCCAGTTATACATTCAACAATGTTCTGGCAAATCACACCATCAGTGCCACGTTTGCAGAAGCATCCACAGCTCCGACCCTGACCTGCTCCGGCGGAACCACCACCGTTGTGTGTCAGGGAGCAAACACAATTGTGGACGCCGGGATCACCCTGACAGGCACGGACCCCATCGATGGCGTACGAGTATCCGTCAATAATTACCAGAGCGGCGACATTCTGGAATTTGATGCCAGCAGCCTTCCCAGTGGTGTCAGCGGCAGCTGGAACAGTTCCACAGGTGTCCTGGTGTTTACCGGGGCTGCCACTCCGGCCCAGTGGCAGACACTGCTCAGAACGGTTTCCATGTACACAAATGCCACGTCAGCCGGAACCAGAACGGTATCTTTCACGCTGGGCGGAAGCCTCCCTTCTGAAGATACCGGACATTATTATGAATTTGTTTCTTCTCCCGGTATCTCGTGGACCGACGCACAAACAGCTGCTTCTGCCCGGTCCCTGTTCGGGATGCAGGGATACCTGGTAACCGTCACCAGCGCCGAAGAAAATACGTTTGTTTTCGGTAAGCTGACTGGACAGGGTTGGATGGGCGCCAGCGACGCTGCTTCTGAAACCATCTGGCGCTGGGTCACCGGACCGGAAGGGCTGGAGGACGGTGGCGCCGGACGACACTTCTTCACCCAGACCAGTGGTGGAACCGGGGGCACGGCTGTCGGAACCTACTACAACAACTGGGCATCCGGTGAACCCAATAATGCAGGCGATGAAGACTATGCCCATTTCCTGACCAACGGTCAATGGAATGACTATCCGTTGACGTTGCCCTCCATTGACGGATACGTTGTGGAATATGGCGGCATGCCGGGCGATCCCACTCTGCAAATCAGCGACACCAAGGATATCCAGATCGCATACACGGTCACCGCAACCGCCGGGACAAATGGATCACTGAACAGCGGAACGCCATCTCCGGTAACCGTCAATCATGGCAGCACGGCCACATTTACATTTGATGCGGATACCGGATACCATGTGGCTTCCGTGAGCGGTTGCAGCGGCTCCACCTACACCAATACCAGCAACGCGGTTTCTTCCTACACCTACACGACCGGTCCGATCACCGGAAACTGTAGTGTCACCGCTTCATTCGCCATCAACCAGTACACCGTCACAGCCACGGCAGATACGCATGGCTCATTGAACAGCGGGACACCATCGCCGGTCACGGTCAATTACGGCAATACCGCAACCTTCACATTTGACGCGGATACCGGGTACCATGTGGCCTCCGTAAGCGGTTGCAGCGGCACACCGTATTCCAACACCAGCAACAGTGTCTCATCCTACACCTACACCACCGGTCCCATCACGGCTGATTGCACCGTCGACGCAACGTTTGCCATTAACACCTATACGGTAACGGCAACCGCCGGCACAAACGGATCGCTGGACGGCACAACACCTTCACCGGTAACGGTAGATTACGGCGACACGGCAACCTTCACATTCAATGCCGTTACAGGCTACCATGTGGCTTCCGTGAGCGGTTGCAGTGGCACACCGTATTCCAACACCAGCAACGCGGTCTCCTCCTATACCTACACCACCGGTCCCATCACGGCTGATTGCACCGTGGACGCGACATTCGCCATCAACCGGTACACGGTGACAGCAACCGCAGGAGATCATGGGTCGCTGGATGGATCAACACCGTCACCCATTGTCGTCAACTACGGCGATACCCCGTCCTTCACCTTCAACGCGGATACCGGGTATCACGTGGCATCGGTCAGCGGTTGCTTCGGCTCCGATTACACCAATGACACAAACGACGTGGCAACCTATACCTACACCACCGGTCCCATCACGGCTGACTGCACCGTGGACGCAACATTCGCCATCAACCGGTACACGGTTACGGCTGTTGCCGGAGCAAACGGATCCGTTTCACCTGAAGGAGTTACTACTGTGACATACGGAAGTAGCCTCAGAATCGAATTCCTGCCAGACACGGGATACCGGGTGAAATGCTATTATGTGGATCAGAACAACTTCACAGATGGTGACAGTGAATACTGGTTCAGCCGTATCTCACAAGACCACATCATTGAAGTTGTCTTCGACAGCAACATACCTCCCGTTATAACTTCCTTTGAATGCTCCAACACAATCGCAAATGCTCCGCATTCAGCAACTTTCGATGTCGAAGCTTACGATCCTGAGAATCAAGGCCCCCTTTCATACGGTTGGCTCATCCTCAATTCGGATGGAGAAGAGGCTGACCTGGCAGGAGAAAGTCATTTCTTCTGGAAATTCCTGAGACCGGGCGATTATGATGTTTATGTGCTGGTTACCGACTCTTACGGCGCATCTACATTAAGTGATCCCATACATATCACTGTTCAAGATGCAGGCCCAATAACCCTTCCTTTGATCACTCAAAGCCAGTTGAAAGGAACCTCCATACCTTTCAGTGATGCCACCATTTGGTTGCTAAATACAAGCTTTGAAACCGCGACAGTCAACATTGAATACTTAGACAATGATTCGAAGATCGTAATTTGGGAACCAGTTTACATCCCACCCCTTGGGAAGCAGCTTGTAGAATTGGCAGACTCGGAACAAACTGGTTATCAAGCAGTAAGAGCTGTGTCTGAACAACACATCCTGGCTCAAGTTGAATTAAAATCAGAAACAGCTGTTGCGAACGCTTATCTCACCGATGACTTGACTAATGGCTTGACAGTGCCCCATATCCCAGAAGACACCGACACCTGGCGAACTTGGACTCTTGTATCCGACAAAGCAGGAAACAACTATCCTACTTTGTCTCTCGAATTTCTTGTCGACGAGACTTTCTACAAATCAGAAACCAGCTTTCTTCATGTAACAAACTGGTCTGATCTGGAAGAATCAGGCCAATGTACATATGGATGGTCAATGGTGAAAGCTGACCCTCTTACCCCATTTACTGATGCGGAAGTTCTAACCGGATTGCAATCGATCATTTCCAAGGATTCGGATGCCGTTGGGCTAGAACTCCCATATCTGCCGGAAAGACTACTTTACATCCCTCATATTCCAAATTCTACTGGTGCTCTCTGGTCAGGATTGGCTATTGTAAATCCGAACAAGGAGTCTGCACTTGTCACTCTAAGCTTCTTCTCAAGCGAAGGCAAGATAGTAGATCAGTCTTCGTTTGAAATCAACTCCCGTTCCAAGTGGGAAGGCCTCATTGATGAATTAAGCTCATCCACCGATATTGAATGGGCGACAATACGGAGCGATTTGCCAGTGTTTGGAACACTAATTTCAGGTAATGATGAGGGAGCGATGTTCGGACTCACTCTAGACGGTCAAGCTATCAATTCTGGAACTTTACCTCTCATCAAAACCCACTCCGACGAATGGACACATCTTGTGCTAACAAACACTACTAATCAAAGAAGTGAAGTGAGAATTACACTAAGATCATCTGACGGCATTCAAAAAGGTGAAGTTCTCTTTCAAATTGACCCGTACAGCAAGTCAGTCAATCAGCTCTCGGAGTTGTTCCCCGACGTAGAAATTCTCCAATCGGATGCTTGTTGGATTGACTCCAGCCAACCTCTTTGCGGCTTCTCCGTAAGTGGAAATTCCAAACTGAAGTGGATGACTGCCTTAAAACTAAACAACTGATCTCTTCCTTATAATTCCATAAGCCCTGCCGGTCACAATCGGCAGGCAGGGAGGGGCCGATCCATGGGGGGCCGGCCCTCTCCCTCCCCATTTTTCCATCAAAACAAACCAGATACCCGGGATTATCCTATGGAGACAGCACGGAATATGATAAAACAGAGAAAACAACAGAGTGGAAGGATCGGATCAATGAACAAAGCCGAGAGACGATTGCATCCGCGCGTTTATTTTGCTGTGGAAGATGGTGTCTCCGCCCTGCTGGAGCGGTCCACCCCGGATGGGACCGACTCCATGCTGCTGTATGGAAGGGTTACCAGTCTCAGCGAAGGAGGCATCAGTTTTGTGGGCCTGAATCCGGCATTAATGAACCTGCAGAAGGGTGATGTATTGAAGCTGGTGCGAATTACCGAACCGGAAACACTGGGTTTTCTGCAAAATGTCACATTACTGGTACGCCATTCCGTCTACGAAGATGAAACCGAGCACATCCTGGCGGGATGTCAGTTCATGGATATTCATCCGGATCAGCAATCCGGCATATCCAATTATATCAGCGACCGGTTGTGAACATCGCAGCCTGAACAGTTTCCGGAAACCGTCCTTTCCCGTATTCGGGTTCCAGATCTGCATACCTGCTACGGTTTATCCGAAATGAACCGTAGGTTGCCCCAAGTCTCCAGCCCTTCCCCCCAATTGGAAAACGGACAGCACCGGGCAAATTCTTCACCTGTGTCTTCGCACTTTACCTACTCAGACTATCAATACTCATTCTGTTCTCAACGCCTTGACAGGATTGGCCAGCGCCGTGCGGACGGTCTGTACACTGACTGTAATACCGGCAATCAGGATTGCGAGCACAGCGGACAGAAGAAAGGTGCCCGGGCCGATGTGAATGCGATAGGCGAATGTCTCCAGCCAGTGCATCATGAGATACCAGGCTCCGGGCCATGCGACCGCACAGGCAATGATTACCCATACCATATAATCCCTGCTGAACAGCAGCGTGATTTGATGGACCGTGGCACCCATCACTTTCCGGATCCCCACCTCTTTCGAACGCAATTCTGTCATATAGGCGGTCAGTCCGAAAAGGCCCAGGCAGGAAATGAGAATTGCCAGGATTGTAAAATGGCTCAATACCCGGCCGAACTCTTGTTCACGACGATAACTCCGGTCATACCGCTCTTCTAGAAATGACCAGTTCATGTCCGCCGTGGGAACATATTTGCTGTATACATTCCGGATCCTGGAAATGGTGCCGCCCTGATCCTCAGGCGCGATCCGGATAAATACCCTGGACAGCATATAATCACGGCCGTGGATCATCAGCGGTCCGATTTCCCGGGAGAGCGGCAGGTAGTGGAAATTCTTCACAACACCGATGACACGCTTGACCTGATCCCCCCGGGTCAGTGTCTGACCGATGGGGTCTCCCGTCATCAGGGCTGCAAGGGACTCGTTGATCACAATACCTTCCGCAAAATCGGTCGGATACTCCCGTGAAAAGAAACGGCCTTTCACCATTGTAAGAGCAAACATGTCTGCAAACTCCGGTCCCACGTATCCTTTGTCCGTGTGAACCATGGTGTCGGCCGGCTTGCCTTTCCAGTTCCAGCTGGCATCGAAATAGCCCATCCCCGTGGGATAGGTCAATGACGTTGTAACACCCAGCACTCCGGGTTGAGCCAGCCATTCCTCCCGCATACTCAGATAGGACGAACTGACATCGTCTGTCATATCGAGACAGATTACGTTTTTCTGGTCCACGCCCGTGTCTTCCGATTTCATGTAGGTGATCTGCCGGATGATCACGATGGTGGCAAATACCAGTGCAACGGAGACGGCAAACTGACCGATAACAATGACCTTTCGCATCAGTTGTCGGCCACTGCCGGCATTGACCGAACCCCGCAGCACACGGACCGGCTTGAAGCCGGAAAGCACGATGGCAGGATAACACCCCGAAAACAGACCCGTTACCAGAAGAATGACCACCAGGGAGCCCAACATGAGGGGGTCCCCCAACCAATCGAGAGACAGGTAACTGCCCGCCAGTTCATTGAAATAGGGGAGCACCAGTTCAGTTGCACAGACGGCCAGAACGACTGCAATGATTGTTAACAGCATAGACTCTCCCAGAAACTGGATCATCAGCTGGCGGCGGGTGCCTCCCACCACCTTTCGGATGCCCACTTCACGGGAACGCTTCATCGCCCGGGCCGTTGTCAGATTGATGAAATTGAACGAGGCGATCAGGAGGATGAGAACCGCCACCAGAGAAAAAACCGATACTGTCCAGATTCGTCCCCCTTTGCCGGAAGGACTCCTCAAATGAACGTCCGTCAGAGGGAACAGCAGGAGAGCGGTATTCAATCCAGTTTCCCGACTCTGGCGATCCCGGATTTTCCGGCTGAATTGTTCCACATCAGTCCCGGGAGCCAGTCGAATATGACTGAAATAGTCGTTACTGCCCCAGGAGTCGGACCGAAATCCCAACTGGGGTGCCAGCTCGAATGGAAGAAGAATGTCAAACTGTATCGAAGAATTGTCTGGCGGATCCGACAATATGGCCGCTACCTGGAACTGGGAATCGTCATCTACCGTGACCGTCTGACCGATCGGGTTTTCCTCACCGAAAAGCCGACGGGCAAGTGTTCGGGTGAGCACCGCATGAGAGGGTTCCGTCAATGCTGTCTCCGGATCTCCCTCCAGAACGGTAAAACCGAACATATGCAGAAAAGATGGGTCCGTCAGACGCATCGATTCACTGAATTTTCGCTCTCCCACGGATACCGAAACGGACTGACCCATTGTAAGCCGGTTCCATGCTTCAACCTCTGGATACTCCGCTCCCAGAGCCGGCGCCACCGGCCCTCCCATGGTCTGAACATACGCCGGGTTCTGACCTGTCTCAACCCGGGAAACCAACCGGTAAATACGGTCTGCATCCGGATGAAAGCGGTCATAACTGACTTCCATCCTGACCCACATGAAAATGAGAAAGACCGCTGCCAATCCGACCGTAAGCCCCATGATGTTGATGAATGAATACACTTTCTGCTGCCACAGGTTCCTGAAAGCCACGATCAGATAATTGCGAAACATGGAATCCCCCTCTAATTCTATTCCTGCTCGTTTTGATTCCGACGCCTGAACATGATGGGGATTTTGTCTCCCGAGGGGGCACCGATCTGAACCAGCTCCCAGTTCCTGTCATAATCCCCGATCACATGTTTCAAAACGGTAACGGTGTCATTGGCCAGTTCCGTGTAGTTTTCCATCGCAACCAGTTCTACCCGGTAGTTGAGCGTTTTCTTGCGGCCATTGATCCGGACTTCAATCTCCACATTCTGTTCCGGCTCCAGGGTCGGAATGCTCAAGACAACTTCCCGCATGCTGCACCTCCCTATTCACACAGTTTTCAGGCTATTCACAGCTGAGTACGTCTGTCGGGTTCACCCATGCCGCCCGTGCCGCCTGGCCGCCCACTGTAAGCCAGGCAATGACAAACGCAGCCGCACCGGCTGCAGGGAAAATCCACCAGGGCATGGTGACACGATATGCAAAACCGGACAGCCAGCGGTCAACCGCCCACCATGCCACCGGCCACGCAACGATATTCGCTACCAGCACGAGCCGGCTGTATTCCAGTGTCAGCATTTTCACCACATTTCCGAAACTCGCACCCAGTACCTTACGGATCCCGATTTCCCGGGCCCGGCGGTGTGCCATGAATGCCGCCAGCGCAAACAAACCCAGACACCCGATCAGCACGGCCAGTACCGAGAACAATCCCACCAGCATTCCCGTGCGTTGATCGGACCGGTATATCTGATCCAGTTGCCGGTCCTGAAAGAGAACATCGAACGGGACCCCGGGATACAGCGTTTCCCAGTCGGA